>NZ_JASATW010000049.1:17683-18820 GCF_030405905.1 Sphaerothrix gracilis Ecp01 | reverse complement strand
TCCAGATGTTGCCAATAGTGTGGTGCAAGCGGTTGATAACATACTCCACACGATACTTTAACCCTCCAGCCCCTACAATCTCTTCCATAGCAGAGCGAATCTGTTGATGGTTAGAACTAGCATTGGCATGATGCAAGAGTAATATGAACTGCTCAATACCTCTGCTAGGATCCTGTGTATCGCGCGCTATGTGTTCTACGTAGCCATACAACCGTCGTTCAGCCTCTGTTTCTGGCCGGCTGCAAAAGAAATCACCATACTCGTCGTTAAGGTACATGTGTCTCCTCACCCAGATTGAAGCTGATAACCCACGAGAGAAAATCATTCCATAAAACTCACCAGCCGTCCAAAGCGGCAGCTCTTGCTGAAAGCTGGCTAGCGGATGAATCCCATTTGCATAAATCCCGATGGAGAATGAAGATTACGGGGCTAAGTGTATACGTAACTTTTACACAAATCCTAAGCTCCATACAGAGCATCATGCAAGCTACAGTCAAAATTACGTAACAATTCCGGCCTTCCACAGAATAGACAAGCCAAAACTGACGTAGGAAAGCTCACACGGTTAAGCTGAAGTTGAACAGCCTCTGAGCCAGTGCTATATTCTACGCAAAGCAGCTAAAGCTGCGTACGTGTTTAGCGTCTGTGTTCGGTTGTCATTCCTCCCAAGACAAAGAACAAAGTTTAGGGTAGAAACTACACCATTCAAGGGATGATTCAACTAGATTGACGAACCAACCGCTAGCTGCACCTGAGAGCTCCAATGAGCTCAAGGCGATCGCCCTTCAACGAGTAGTCGCCCTCGGTGGTCAGTGGCTGTCGGACGCTCCAGAGCAGTTGTTGTCCCATTTCAAGCGCCAAGCCGAGCAGTTGCTGGAACTACGTGCGCAGTTGCAGGAGCGTCAGAGGCAGTTGCAGGAGTGTCAGGCCGAATTACAGCAGCTTCAGGATGAGCAACGCCAGGGCAGTGTCGCTCCCTTTCGTCGAGAACCGTCAGCGCCCCCCAAAGCGCCCAAACGTCCAGGCCGTAAACCCGGTCACGCAGGAGACTGGTCACGCAGGAGACTGGCGACGCTCGCCCGCCGCTGCCGCTAGTGATGAGCATATCGAGGTGGCGCTAGTGGAGACATACCTCGA
>NZ_JASATW010000049.1:0-17651 GCF_030405905.1 Sphaerothrix gracilis Ecp01 | reverse complement strand
GCCACGGGTGCGGCGGGAACGCATCTCGGGCCACGAGCTCTGGGCCTAGCGGCGGCTTTGAATAAAGACCTGAAGCTGCCGATGCGCAAGACCTGCCGAATTTTACAGGAGATGTTTGGCATCGAGTTGAGCCCGGGCGGTTTGGCACAGGCGCTAGAGCGGGTGGCCAAGTCTCTGCAAAATTCTTATGACGAGAGCTTAGAACGATTACGCCAGAGTCAGGTCATTCATACCGATGAGACCGGCTGGTGGGTGGGCGGTCCGGGCTACACCCTGTGGGTGTTCACCAACCACGAGACGACCTACTATCGGGTGGTTGAGCATCGCGACCGAACCACGGCTCAAGCCATCTTATCTGATACCTTTCAAGGGGTTTTGGTGAGTGATTGTTTGTCGGTCTACGACGGACTCGACGGGGTGCAACAGAAGTGTTACGCCCATCATCTCAAAGCCCTATCTAGGGCGCTCAAAACCGAAGCTGCACAGGGATCGAGCTACTTGCTGGAACTGCGAAGCTTGCTGCACACCGCCCTGTTGCTCAAACGGTTAGCTCCAGACTTGTCGCCGACTCAGCAGCAACGTAGTCGTAATTTCCTCAAAACCCGTTTCGCACAACTACTCGCTCAGCCCCGACCGCCGGATACACACCAAGGACAACAGGAGGAGAAAGTCCGGCAGCGCTTGGCTAAGCAGCAAGACCACTTGTTGACCTTCCTCGACTTTCCAGAGGTTGACGCGACGAACAATCTGGCTGAGCGACAGCTGCGACCTGCCGTCATTTCTCGCAAACTTTCCTGTGGCAACAAGACCCTCAAAGGCGCAACCACTTGGAGCGTTTTGGCCTCCTTGGCGGCCACCTGTCAACAACGAGGCGACTCGTTCATCGAACAAGTCGCCCACGCCATGAGGCTGAAAAATCGGGCTGACTAGCTATACGCTAAACACGTACAAAGCTGCTTTGCTAATCCCCGTTGCTTTCTGGAGATCCAACTTAGCGTAATGCTCAGGTGGCTGTAGGCGCTGTATTTTCCAAAGGCAGCGCTCCTCTACTATACTCCAAAGCTGCACGCTGTAGCTGTTCCAAAGGAGCAAGTGTTGAGCATCGCGATCTATCAATATTTTTTCTGGTCGAATCATCTCATGAACAATTACTTTATGCTCTGATTGCGGTAAGCGCCATAGCAATACTTGTCCTTGGAGATTAATAACAGCAAGGTGGTGTCCATTCTCACTGATAGCCAGAGCATCCAAGCCACCTAAAGCATCTAAATGCCTTCTAGTTTCTCCTATCTTCAAGCTCAGTGAGAACGACAAATTGCTTACAGAATTACTCTCCACTTGCAGTAGCTGGTTATCTTGCCAGCCGACTGCTAGATACTGACTGTCCCAGTTCGGTTGCTCTAACTCATATCTTACCCATGTTTGGTTATCGTTACTCCGTTGCCAAGTTATGCAAGTGTCAGCAATATCTCGACTAACAAAAAAGTTCCCGTCTTGGCTCCAAGCTAGTTCAGTAATTTCAATTTGGCCATTTGGCTGTAACCAATGTGGTGTTTTGACGGATTGTGGCCATATTGCAATATAACCATTGTCTAGACCAGCAATGAGTTCACCATCACAGCTATAGCTTAAGCAAGATATATTTGATTGCACTGCCTCAATTTCGTCATTCAATGATGATAGTGGCTGATCACCATCGCTCATGTCATCTCGCCATGTTTGTGGGAAACTCAAGTAAATGCGGTTATCTGATGCGATCGCTAATGTCCCATCCGTGGCAAAAGCCATCGCTGTTGCTCTGCCATTCGGAATCTGCTGCACATCAGTCATCCAAATGCGGCCATCTGGCTCAATCTGCCAACGGACAAAATGCCCTCGATAATCACTGATCGCGAATGATTTGCTCTCTGGGCAGAGCGCAATAACATCAATGTCAATCAAACCATCAGGAAAAATGGTTTCAGAGAAATGGCACTGTCGCAAGATAGCCTGTTGTAAATTTACACATCGAAGATCAGCTTGTCTGACTGGTAAGCCAGTGAAATCAAACCCAGTTAATGGAAAATCAAGCGCACCAGCAAGGTTGATAAGGTTACCAGCAGCATAACTATCCCCTGGCCGTAAACGATCTTGGCGTAAGCAGTTCAAGAGCTGTTTGCACAGGTCTTGTTGATGCTCTTGGCTGTGATACTGCTCCTTAATCTTGTCGGCAACTAAATGAAGAAGATGCCGCCGTTGCCACTGTTGCTGATGCGCCGGGGCCGTTGCAATCACAAGTGGATAGTAGTGTAGCAGGTCAGCACCGCGTCGCCTTCTATTTCTTTGGTTTGGTGTTGGCTTAGTAGCATCATCGTTAATATCGTTACCAGCACAGTAATCAAGAATTTCCTGATAGATAGCCTCAGCAAACAAACCGGCAGCACAACGCTCTAGCAGAGGTGGGTGCAGTTTTTTGTATTCTCTACCTTCTAGACTATTGGTGAAAAGATGATGTCGCTCCAGCGAGTCCCAAGCATGACTTAAGGTCATTGTTGATATACCTGGCTTGACTAGCGTTGTCAAGTCGCTACGACGTCGCGGTCTTAAAACTAGAAGATAAAGCAAATGTCTCTCAGCTCTTCCTAGTCGCTTTAAACGATCTTTTAACGCAGAAACCCAATGTGAAGATATCGCTGTCAACGTTGCATTCCACAGGTCATTCACCCGCCCATCGTAAGACTTAACAGTAGTTCTAGCAGCATGAATTAACAGGTAAGGATTTCCGCCGCAAAACCTCACCAACTGGCTTAATTTCTCATCATTACCTGCAATACTTTTGCAATTTTCTATAGCCTGTAAAAGTTCTCTCGCTGCTTCAAGAGATAGCTGATTACATTGACAATGATAAGCAACATCCAATCTATGCTCAAAGGAAATATTCGGTAATTCGCAGCCAATCCAAATCAAACAACTAATATGTCCATCCTCAATCGTTTGTTCGAGGAGTTTCTTATAACCATAGCTCTGCTCATTAAATACACCAGCCAACTCGTTAGTGTGATATTTCTCGGTTGCGTCGATGATAATCAAACAGCGGTACTTGCGCAGCCGCTTGACAATTGCCTGAACCCTTGCAATATCATCTATTGCTTCCGGTGGTTCCTGTTGATCAACCTGATACAGGATCGCTCGATAAAGATCATCTAGTGTCGATATATGGTACTCAGCGTGGTAATAAGCTACATAGTCAAATTCTTGCTTCTTGATGATTTTGTCTGCTAGCTTCCCAGCCAAAAACGTCTTACCAGTTTTACATTGACCTGTAAGAAATACCAATCGATGAGAGCTCTCAACGGCCCGCTGTAACTCATCTAGTTCTGGGCGATCTACAAAGTTGCCTGGATTCCTCTCTAAACCATTAAGTACAACATTATTGCTTCTCTGAGCGTGCGGGCTACTGACAATATCTGCTATTGGAATAGAAGTAGCGGACTGACTAGCAAGTCGTAAATCTTCCAGGCTCATACCTCTATCTTGCAATATTTTATGTAACTCAGGAGGATAATTACCTGTATCTTGAAGAAAGGTTAAAAAATTGTGCTTACTGAGTTTAGTATTACCAAGAACAGCATTTAAAGTCTTAAATAAAGTGCTTGCTCGATTGTTCAAGGAGCGCGCAGCCTGCTCATATTCAGCAGCTATTTCTTTATAAGTCTTTTTTCGTAAAACAGCGAGAATTACAAGTTTTTCAGAGTAATTTAATATCTTATGCTCTTTCCCAGCACTCCCTAGAGATAAAAGATCGCTAACGACGTTGAAAATCTTCTGCTCGCCATCACTTAACTCTAAGTCCATAACTAGCCATACACCCATCAGCAGACTTTCCCTGCTGTGCAACAGTGTACCGTGAGAATGAATGACTTTGGGTGACTTTAAGTTACTTTTTCTCCTTAATCAATAAAGGTGTTGATATCATCAGCTCTAAGTGAATCCTAGCAATGCTCATAATGTGCTCTAAGTAACAGTAGCCTTCCGTTATCCGATGAAATCTGGTAGATTTCGCGATCTGTGAATACCCATCTGCAAGAGTCACGCCAACCTGAAATTCGAGCTAAGCGACAGGAGCTTAAACAACTGGTGTTGTTGGGATTGGCTTCAGATAAGCGTAAGATGAGGTATTGGGAATATGGCTGATTTTATTGATAACAGCCTGCCAAATACCGATTCGCCCAGGTAGAATCAACTAAAGATGAAGAGTATCTTACTGAAGTCTATAAGAACAAGCACGACAAAAGCATGGCATCTACAGTGACAAGCACATGCAAATACCATGCAGAATGCCCAGTTCAACAGGCACTATCGAGAAGTACAAACGCGACTACTCAGCTTGAACCTTAGAACTTTAATAAAAGTTCAATCTGGAAGCTCCCTGAAAATAGGAGAGGTTTGAATAACAACATCCACAACAGCAGTTGAGATGCTGATTGTCACATATCTAGGCAAATTAGGGTTATTAACCTGTTGCACCATCGCAATCGTGCCACTGGTAATAAGCTGTACAGAAACAGGAACTAACAAATTTCTGGCCAAACTTTTCAACCTGGACATAGCTGTTATCCTCGCAATTAACTGTTCAATTGAGTCGCCAAACTCATTGCTAGTAGTATAACAACTTATTTTTACAAACAGCAAAAGCTCTAAAGCATAAAGATACGTTTCATGCTTTAGGGCTCTTACTTCTCGATAAAGCTGGTCTTAGAGGCTATCTACTCTGCGAAAACCATTAGATTTGGCGACTCAATAGTAATGCGAGGAATAGCCTTTACACCAGTTACTATCGATTACTTTTAGAGGTTGTATAAGGTAACCTACAATATATGGTAACAGCAAATTTAGTCAAAGTCACACCATGTTACTAAGAAGTACCTGTTTCCAGGGTAAAAAATTAGCTAAAAGAAGCAAAGAAACTCACAAATGACCTTCACCTGAGATGGAGTTTGAATCATTACTAATTTGAATAGCAGTACTGAGAAGGATCACCCGCTATATCATTACAGAGACCTAGAAAGAACATTAAGCAGGAATTCCAAACACTTATGTAATGCAATATTTATAGCTCTGTAGAATCTGAACTACTCCATCATGACAAGCTATCGCGAGATCGCCAATCCATAAAAGTTCAGGAAAGTTCAGGAAAAAGTTCAGAAGTCTTGATTCATTTTCTTCTGTAGAGGGATTGGAAGCGGCGTTGAGAGAATCTCAAACTGATAAGTTGGCGACTCGTTCACAGTTAATGGAGAACGCTTCATGCGACCGCTTCCAAAGCTAAACACTTTCAACAAGAAAAAGCTTCTGAGCTTAAGACATGATCAATTCTGATAGCAAATGTTATCCATAGCCAGCTCTATGGTAACAGATAGTCACAAGACATAACAACTTGGAAGTTAGTCAAAGTAACTCAACAGTACAATATTTCCTTCTCAGTACAGGACAAAAGCTTGAAACATTCACTAGGAAAGGGGTTCTCTGAAGTTCTCACACGCTTGCGAAACGCCACCTGATAAAACTCTTCAAGGTAGTCCTTAACGTGTAAGGATAGTGGTCACAATTTCTGACGAACAGACGATGCGAGCTGAGGCAGAACAGCGGCAAAACTAGCAACAGAATGATACCGACGCTAGCGAAATGTCTGGTTCGTTGCCTCCTTGTCCCAACTGCGGCTCTTCTAACATCGTCAAAGACGGCAGAATCCACAACGGTAAACAAAACCATAAGTGCAAAGCCTGTTCGAGGCAGTTCGTCGCAGACCCCGAGAGCAAGATGATTGATGAGGCCACCCGGCACTTGATTGATAAACGCTTGCTCGAAAAGCTTCCGCAGGCTGGCATTGCTCGCATGGTCGAGGTTTCAGAGGTCTGGCTTCAGCAATATGTCAATCAAAAATATGCCCGAGTTGAGCACCAAGTGAAAGTGAACGCTCAAAAAAAGGGCGCTTAACCATCGAGTGCGATGAAGCCTGGTCTTTCGTGGGCAACCAAGGGAACAAGCAATGGATTTGGCTGGCCATCAATCGCACCACCCGTGAGATTGTCGGGGTGCATATCGGCGATCGCTCTCGGGCAGGGGCTCAGGCGCTGAGGGCCTCCTTGCCAGCGCTCTATCGGCAGTGCGCGCTTTGCTACAGCGACTTCTGGGAGGCGTATCTAACGGAGAGCGAAAAAAAGTGGGGGAAAGCTTGGAAACTCGTTCAACTCATGAGCCGGGCTTATACCCCTAAATCATCCAGATTCAGTAGCCTCGGACTACACCTAGACTATTTTTTCTAAATAGGCACTCTGAGGAAATTCTTTATCGAAAAATCTAGAGATCTATGCCTCATACTGCCGTTGACGAGTTGCACTGTCGGCAACTATTCATTAACATCCTTTTAAGTAGTTCTCTACTACATAAAGCTGCGATCGCCCAATCGCTCAAACTTGATAGCTGAGATGCAAGTCTCAAAAACCTGTTTTAGCTTCGCAACTCTGCCTCAGTTCTGCCACCAGCACTAAATTCTGGCGTTGCTGAAACGAGGGATGAACAGACTTATGAAACTCAGTGGGAATAAGGTTTTGAGAATCCGATTCATCTCAGAAATCAGCAACGCCTAAATTCTCACTGGTGAAGAACAACCACTCAATCGCAGGTTTCAACGCTTCAGGCGGAAGGTTATGTGCTACCCGCGAAAAGGCTGAATTTAACCGGCAAGCTGCCGCTGATTGGTCATGGTCGAGCCAGTTCGCCGCTAGCGCATTCTGAGCAAAAAGGATGGCAGAACGCAGCGAGTAGTGTGGTTTATCAAAATAGACCATATCTAGGTCGAGGATAGGTTCAACCACTTGGCTGAATTCGGCTAGCGAACTCTTGGCAAGGCTAATCCGGTCCTGGATCTTCAACATACCTGGCTCCTCTGATTACGACATCATCTTGATTTTGCAGCTTGAGAGACCATTAAATCACGTCTTGAAGAGTCGGCTTAGGTCCAGCACCACTTTCGTATCCACAAGCTGATTCCCCAATGCCAACCGCTCTCCCGTCATCCAAGCCGCCTCCGGCTCAAACTGATAGATCCGGCGTGGCGAAGTGCCTAGATAATCTGAGGCCGTCCGCTGCGGTGGCTTTCCATCCGCTCGCGCAAAAAGCTGCTGCATTACAGCCTCAACTCGCTCAGGCGCCAGCTCTCCCCCATAGCCACTCAGATACACTCCCTGCCCTTTGCCTTCACCTACGCTCGTGCTGTAGATAGCGATCGCCAGCCGTCCCTGATTCTGGTACAGGTTCTGAGAATGCCTAGAGGCGATCGCCGATGACCAGTAGATAGTCCAGGCGGCATCGTAGACAAAGAACACCGGCGAGGCCCAGGGAAAACTATCCGGCGAACAGGTCGAAAGCGTGCAGTAGAGGGTACTAGCAATAATTCGTTCTGCCCGCTCCAGCAGTTCTGAGTTTTCGCCTTCTACTCTGCTAATCCAGCCATTCTCAGCCGTGGCCATCGTCATGACAGTTCCTCCTCGTCTGCAAAACCTTCCCTAGCACCGTAGCGCTCAAAGCTGAGGTTCTGGCAGCTTCAGCGTGCCAAACTTCGGTGACCAAAATTCACCCCGGCTCTCAAAGAAAGCTACCTCTTTGCACTGGTCGCGTCGGTTTTCCAGCAGTGAACAGCGCAGCATCACCTTGTCCTGACCATTTTTTTGGTAGCGATAGCGCTCCAGCAAAGCACCGCAGACCGGGCAGGGAGAGTCCGTAAAGTTCTCCGGTGTGTTGGCCTGCTGCTGCGCATAGGGCAGCTCATAGCGTTTGGCCTTGCCGTTCCAGAACATCACCGTATTGCAGCTACCGCATTTGAGGAAGTGCTTGGCTTTGAGCTTCTTGGAACGAGAGGGAATCTTGTCCATTAGCTGACCACAGGTGGGGCACTGGATCTTGCTGGGCTTGGCGTTACTCGGCTTTATCTGACTGACCTGTGGTTTAGAAACCTGAGACGTAGCCGAGGATGCTGCAGGCGGAGACTTTGCCGGTCGCTCTAGCGATCGCAGTTGCTGCTGTGCTCGCGCGATCGCTGGGGCAAAGTAGCTCTCGTGCCAGCCAATCAGATAGGACTGCCATTCCTGCTCACCCGCCGCGATCGCATCTAAGGCCGTCTCCATCTGCGCGGTGAACTCGGGCTGAATCAGGTCTGGCAGCAGCTTGCCTAACGCCGCATCTAGCTCTAGGCCCAATGGAGTCGGCGTCAGCTTGCCTTTGGTAGGCTCAACGTACTGTCGCTGCTTCAGCGTTTTGATCGTCGGCGCATAGGTGCTGGGACGACCAATCCCTTTCTGCTCCATCAGCTTCACTAACTGCGGTTCGCTATAGCGCGGCGGGGGCTGTGTTTGCTTGGCGTCGGCTTGGGCCTGCTGCAGTGTGAGCGTTTGACCCTGGGTGAGGGTCGGCAGCACCGTGTCAGCGCTGAGGTTGTTCCAGTAGCGGGTATAACCCGCAAACTCTAGCACCTGACCTCTAGCTTCCCAGTAGGCTTCCCCAGATTGGGTGACCACGCGCGTTTTTCGCAGCCGGGCAGGAGCGCACTGAGAGGCTACGGTTCGATACCAAATCAGCTCGTAGAGACTTGCCTCGATTGCAGGTAGTTCTCGCTGCAAGGTTTCTGGCAGGCGGCTGATATCAGTTGGACGAATCGCTTCGTGGGCAGCCTGTGCGCCTTTCACGGCTCGATGCTTAGTTCGCTTGGATGGCAAGTTGTCTGGGTCATACTGCTGCAGATACTGCCGCACTGATTCACAAAAAGGGGCTGAGAGCGCAACCGAGTCAGTGCGCATGTAGGTGATGTGGCCTTTCTCGTAGAGTGACTGCGCCACTTTCATCGTCTGCTCCGGGCTGAGGCGCAGCTTTGATCCGGCAGCCTGCTGCAAGGTCGAGGTGACGAACGGTGGCGGTGGCGACTGCTGCACCTGTTTGCCTTCAATCTGCAAAACCTGATGCGGCTGACTAAGGGCGATCGCTACCAGTTCATCAGCTCGTTGTTTTGAGGTCACCCGCTCTGACTCTGGTGCTACACTTTTGCCTTTGGCGACTGCTGTCTCTTGAGCTGATTTTTTAGATTTCTTTTGCGGTTGAGGGCGGCTGCGGTAGAACGCTTTGAAGCCTTCCTGGTAGCTCACCCAGACGCTCCAGTAGTCCTGCGGCTCAAACGTTTGAATCGCTCGCTCGCGATCGCACAGCAGATGTAGCGTCGCACTTTGCACCCGGCCCATCGACTTGGCTCCGTTGTTCAGCGGCCAGACCACATGGCGGCTACCTTTGTAGCCCACCAGCTTATCGAGGCAGTCACGCGCCCTGCCTGCGGCAATGAGATGCTCATCCAGGTGGCGGGGCCGAGCGATCGCCGCGCGCACTGCCTGAGGGGTAATCTCGCTGTAGACCACGCGCTGTGGGTTGCGCAGCCGTAGCGCCTGCTGCAGGTGCCAGCCAATCGTTTCGCCTTCGCGGTCGGGGTCGTGGCGATGTAAACTCGGTCGGCTTGCTTAACTGCCTGGCGCAGCTCAGAGAGCACTTTCTTGGAGCGGGCATCGCGGGGCTGATAGCGACACTCAATGGCTGTCACACCCAAGTCAAAGCCGAGGGCATCCTCGCCATCGTTAGCCAGCTCGCGAATGTGCCCCATGCTAGCTTTGATTACCCAGCCAGCCCCTAGAATTTGACCCAGCTTTTTCACTTTGCCGGGGCTTTCAATCAGCAATAGATTGCTCATAGCGTCACCTCTGACGGCCAAAGCGTCACTTTACGCTACTGCAATAGTACATTTGAATTGAACTGACTAGAATTCCAATACAATCGAGAGGCATGAGCCAACTCAGCAGGACTGTTGCTTTTCCCTCTATGCCCCGCCAACCCTCTCTACTCCCCGATGAAGACAACTACTTTGCTTTGCTCAACGAGCTAAAAAGCCGCATCCGTTCAGCCCAAATCAAAGCAGCGATCGCCGTCAACCAAGAACTGGTACTGCTCTATTGGCATATCGGCCAAGAAATTCTGCTCAAGCAAAGCGAGCAGGGATGGGGCGCTAAAGTCATTGAGCGGCTGGCCCGAGATCTCAAGCGTGAGTTTCCTAATATGAAAGGCTTCTCGCGGTCAAACCTACTCTACATGAGAGCTTTTGCCGAAGCTTATCCCGATCAGCAATTTGTCCAACAAGCTGTTGGACAAATTCCTTGGGGGCACAATGTCAGGTTGTTGGAAAAGGTCAAAGATCCACAAGAGCGCCTATGGTACATACAACAAACCATTGCTAATGGTTGGAGTCGCAACATCTTGACCCTGCAAATTGAAAGCAATCTCTATCAGCGGCAAGGCGGCGCTGTGACGAACTTTGAGCAGACACTACCCAAGCCCCAGTCTGACCTCGCGCAACAGCTGATTAAAGATGAATATCACCTCGACTTTCTCATAGTCACCAGCTCTATTCAGGAGCGCGAGCTAGAAGCCGCCTTGGTTGCTCGCATCCGAGACTTTCTTCTAGAACTGGGCGTTGGCTTTGCTTTCGTCGGCAGCCAATATCGGCTAGAAGTCTCAGGCAATGAGTACTTCATCGACATGCTTTTCTACCACCTCAAGCTGCGCTGCTACATCGTCATTGACCTGAAAGTCACCGAGTTTCGCCCTGAATACACCGGCAAAATGAACTTCTATGTCTCGGCAGTAGATGACTTGCTGCGTCATGCTGACGATGCGCCTACAATCGGCATTGTCTTGTGCAAATCGAGAAACAAAACGATTGCCGAATACGCCCTGCGCAACCTCCATACTCCCATCGCAGTCTCTAGCCATCGACTTCCAGAAGCGCTCAAAGAGCAACTACCGACCATTGAGCAGCTTGAAATGGAGCTAGAAACCGCTATTCAAGCAATAGAAGCCCAAACCCCTGAACCTGATGAGACTGCCAACGAGTAACCTCAACAACTGCGATCGCAGCCTTACTCAATAGTGCACTCTAAACCTGTTCAAGCAGATTGTGGCACACTCAGATGATGAGTCACATATTGTTGAATAGCACTAGCAGCCGCGATCGCAATCGCTTCCCAATCTTCAGGCAACAAGGCCGCACCAACCGCTTGCTGCAGGGAATGTTGAGCGGAGTCTGATAGAACCACTTTGCCTAATGGTTCAGCCAGGTCTTCTGCCAACACTGCCTTGAGCTGAGCCTGAAGCTCTGGGTCCGGGTGTTGCAAACGGAGAAGCAGGCGTTCTCTGCCCGCTGCGAAGGCTGCTTCTAAACCCGCTCCTAGATTGCCACTGCTGAGTATCTGACACAACGCTTTCAAAACTAGTTGCCGTAGCCGCTGAAACTGATGAAAGCCTTCAGGGTCGCTCATCATCTGCCTAAGCAGCACTCCCCATTCACGGCCTGCACCAATCTCGCAATCTGCTTCATCTTCAGCCCTAGATGCTTCCAATGCCCACTGCGGATCATGCAACTGAGCCATCATGTCAAGAGCCATTTGCTGGTCATCAAAACTTTGAAAAGACATCTTCTGAGCTAGCGCCTCTTCCGAGCAGGATACTCGAAATAAGTCAGTTGTTCGTCTTCCGCATCTAATCTATGAAATCATCCGGGTCAGGATCTAAACGCATCATATCCTTGCGCTCATAAAAACCCTCTGCTCCAGGAAGTGCATGAAGACCTACCCGACCTTCATAGCCTAGCTCAAGGCTACGCAAACGAGAAAAATTTAGCAGCACACTCCCTACAGTTTTGAAGCGGGGAGGGCGCTGCACCTACCGTCGATTCCAGGGAGCCACTGACAAAGCCGCAATGTAAACTAAGCATTTGCCTGAGCAAAATTGCGAAGCGTGTCCCTCCGTCTCTAGCATCATCAGCCCTTGAGTAAAACCATCGCACTCAACAGCATAGCCTTCATAACTTAGCGTTTCGAACAGTCAGTCGCTGCTTGAAAGCCCAATCCCAGTACTTATCCTCTTGGGAAAAACGACGCAGCGACGCCTGCCAAAACGAGTGAAAATCTGCCACACGTTGTTGGTTCAACTCCAGCAGAATCGCTTCGACAACTTGCTGGTTGTTTCGTCGAACTAGGCTAACAGGCAGTCACACAATAAGATAAGACCTAAACAAGTCTGACATTGAGTTTACTGGTATTTTCAGCTAACTCTTCTGCAATCCGCTTGTTTTGCCGGGTTTAGGGACAGTGGGTGAGCGATCGTGTGTTTTGAAAAAAAGATGTGCTAGAGCTGCGAAGAACTTACTACTCATGTTGCCGTAGATGGTGATAGGCAAAGGTACCCCGTATTCCATTGATGAATGCCATTATCAAGATCATTATGATAGGAATTCCATTGGGTTGAAAGCCAACCGTAGTCCACATATAAACTTGACCCAATAAGTAGAATGTCAATCCTAAAATGGCAGCAATCCGCGAAAGCTTGCGGATGCCGAGGGCAATCGCTATAAAAATTCCTACGTCAACAAAAGACCAAGCGTTGATTGGCATATCGAGAATAGACTCACCCAGAGCGATCGCAACTAAAGCGAAGATAGCAGTAAGCGTAGCGACACAAACAGCCGCCCAAAAGCCTTGTTTGGCTACTTGCTTGGCCTCAGCAGGTGTATTGATGGGAGGCCAGAGTGCGTTACGTGTTTGAGGTGTCATAGTAAACCTATTGATAGTATTGAAAAATTTTGCGAACTGGTGTGGCTAAGCAACTTAGAACATCTGCAATAGAGGTGTTAACCTCATCCATTCCAGCGGTTAAAGCGTCAGCAGCGTACCAGAAATAGCGACTTGAGCGATCGCTTAATTGCTCGTGGTTCTGAAGGAAATGCGCTTATTCATCAATGCGGAGTGAATAAGCAAGATTGTCCTAGACGCATGTGGGGTTAAAGCAGCAGTCTCAGGAATTTACCGTAGTTGACAAAGCCAACTTTCCTTTGCAGGAAATGGTATGTATCAAATGTGGTGTCCTGAGACTGGCAATAGATTAGTGCTGCTGAGGCACTAGCGATGTTGAGCTGTTTCGATTTAGCCCCCCTTATCTACTCACTACGTCATGCATTTACAAATTTCTGTTCTCGGTATACTGGCGTCTGTTTTGTCATTTTCTCCAGCGTTGCTAGAGCCGTCTTATGAATCTCTAAATCTAATATCTGCAAGCCTAGAAGAGGCTAGCGCTCAAGTAATTGCTGATCATCCGGAGGCGTTGCGTCGAAAGGGATGGCAGCTCTATTATCAAGGCTATTTACCTGCGGCGATCGCCCCATTACAGCGAGCTTTGGAGCTGGAGCAAGCTGGCAATAACCCGTCTGAGGAAGCAGCTACGCTGACGATGCTGGCAGAGGTTTACATCTTTCAGGGTGAGGACGAGCTAGGACTGGATCTAAGTCAGCAGGCGGTGGCTTTGTATCGTGAACTGGGCGATCGCCGGGGTGAAGCGGAAGCGATGAGAATTCTGGCGATGGCCCAGCCGGATGACAATTTTGATTTGATACTGGCAAAGTTAAAAGAATCTCAACGTATTTTCGATGAGGTAGGAACGCCGATTGAGCAAGGCACGGTCTTGGCAGATATTGGCGCTATAAATGTTAAGCGAAAATCATTTGAAACAGGATTAGAGCAGTTACAGGAAGCGATCGCTCTGCTGGAGTCTGAACCGCAATCGTCAGATGAAGCTCGCCGCAGTGGTTACTACAGTGCTTTAGTAACTGCTTGGGTTGGATTAGCTCACTTTCGTCTTGAAGATTCGGATAAAGCTTTTGAAGTTTTAGAAGAAGCTCTACAGCTTAGCCGCGAAAGCAAAAGCCTGTATGCGGAAGCGCGGACTCATGACTTCGTAGGTGTAGCACATTATGAAAACGACAATTTTAAGCAGTCCCTTGATTCATTTCAGCGGGCGATTGAGATTTACTCAACTGTAGAAATGGATAGCTTTAGAGATTATGAAAAATCTCAGTTAGTTTGGGCTTATACAAGTCAAGGGCAGGCCTATGACGACAAGAAAGAGTATACGGCAGCAATTCAATCTTTTGAACAGGCTATAAAAACAAGCCAGAGCCTACAAAAAGCTGAACAAAATACGAAAAGCTTGAAAATAGCAATAGTCCACGCTCAAATTGGAATTACTCATGCAAATTTATCAATTACTCATAATCGCTATGCTGAAGCTACAGAATTATTTCAATCTGATGATTTTCAACAAGCTCATGCAGTAATTGATAAAGCCATCTCTTCTGCCAAACAAACGTTAGAGAGAGCAAAAAAAACTATACGTTTTGCTGAGGAAATGCAAGACTCTCAATCAGTCGAGCTAGCTAATTCCGCTCTTCATTCTCTTTATCAAGCTATTGGTCTCAGCTATGAAAAACAGGGCCGCATATTTGTTGCTCAAGGTAAATATAAAGAGGATTTAGAAGCTAGCCAAGAAGCTTTGGAAGTTTATCAAACCAGTTTGCCTTACGCTTTAGCTTCTAACGATCCTGATTCACGAGATCTAGCGTACCAGGGTATTGCCAGCAGCTATAACCGTATCAGTAATGCGTATGGCGATCTTGGTGATTATCAAGCTGCTATAGAAGCCGCAGAAAAAGGGTTAGAACCTGCTCAAGAATCTGGAGAACTCCAATTAGAACTTAATCTTCTTCTAGGTCTTCAAACTCAGACTGGCGATTTGGGCGATCAGTATCGGCAAGCTGGTGAGTATGAAAAGGCTTTAGAGGTATTAGAGCGAGGCTTGGGTTACGCAGAAGCTATGCTAGCCGTTGCTGAAAAAACGAGCGATCAAGAGAGAGACTGGGTGCAGCAAGCGCTATCAACGAAGCTTACTCTCCTAATGAATATTGGTCTAGTTTATAGCGATCAGGGAAACAATAGAAAAGCTTTAGCGACATATTTGAATCAAGTAGAACTGGCTAAAAATCTGGATGATTTAGAGCGGGAAATTGGAGGTTGGCAGAGTATTGCCGTAACCTACAGGAGTCTTAGTGAGTATGATAAAGCTCTGGAAGTACTATCACAACTTTTAGAAACTGCTGAGAAGACCGAAAACTTTGTTCTCAAACAATCAGCGCTACTTTCAACTGCAGCTGTACATGACGATATTGGTCAATATGATGAAGCGATCGCTATTTATGAAGAAGTTGCAGATATTGCCAGATCTGAAGGCGATTGGAGAACTGAAAGCTCTGCTTTAAACAACCTTGCAACTATTTATAGTAGTCGAGGAGACTATGAGCAAGCTTTAGATAAGCTCAATCGAAATTTAGATACCGCAGAATTGATTCGCGCAGACTTGCAGGCTTCTAGTGCAGTTGAGAATTTGAAAGAAGAATGTTCCGCTTTTGATGGCTATCTACCTAAAGAAAATCAGGCAGAGCATGAAGATCCTGCATTACGAAATCAAAATAAAAGAAGACAGCAAGAATCACTAGAGCATAGTTTAGAACTCTGCATTGATTTAACTTGGTATGCCGAAGCTACAACACTCAATAACATGGCTGCTGTTTATGACAATCAAGGTCGTTATCAAGAAGCGATAGATCTCTATCAGGAAGCTATAGAAATCATTAGAAACACATCACCAGATAGAGACTTCGAAGCGACTATTATCATGAATATTGGCTCAGTTTATCAAAATCAAGGCAATTTTGAGAAATCACTTGAGTACCGCGAGCAGGCTCTGAAAATATTTGAGGAAATAGAGAGCTATGCTGGCATAGCATCAACGCTCAGTAGTATTGGTGTTACTTACCAAGATCAGGGAAACTATCCCAAAGCGCTAGACATTTTAAGACAAGCGCTAGAAATCGTTCGAGAAAAAGAACTGCGCCCTTCAGAGAACAGCGTTCTTAATAATATTTCTACTGTTTATCTGTCTCAAGGGAACTACGAGCAAGCTCAAATATATCTCGATCAGGCTCTGGAGCTGAGTCAAGAACTGGGGTTGAAGCCTAGCGAAGCAATTAATCTCCACAATTTAGGACAGCTAAGCCTAGGGCGAGGCAACTATCAGGAAGCTATAGACTACACCGAACAAGCCTTGATCATCAATCAAAGTATTGGCAAATTGCCTGGGCAGGGAGATTCATTGACCGCTATTGGCAATTATTTAATGATGCAAGGAAACTATTCCGAAGCACTTGAAAAACAGCAGCGAGCCTTAGAAATCGCTCAAGAGATTGGTAATCTTAACAATAAAGCCTTTGCTTTGCGTGCGTTAGGAGCTTCTTACACTGCCTTAGGTCAATACGAGAAAGCGATTGAGTATCACCAAAAGGCGCTCAAAATTCATCAAGAGGTCGGAGACCTAGCGAGTGAAGCAAGTGCATTGGCTCTGTCGCAAAAAGAAGATGAGGGTATGAAAATCCTCTTTCTTATCTATTTTTATACAGCGATGCCGAAGATTTGGTGGATGAAAGAGATCTGTCCTGTCACATCATCTCTATCGACATTTTGGATCTGTCCTTTGCGAATCATCGCCATCGCTTCGTACCCTTTGAGAGTCCGTCGAGCTGTATTGAAGGAACCGAAGCCTAAACCCGGTTTGACCAAACGTTTGATGCGGCGATGGTCCTGCTCAATCAGGTTATTGAGATACTTAACGGGGCGGAGTTTGGTCTTTTCTGGCAGCGTTTTTTCCGTCTTGAGGTCATCAACCGCCGGGGGATAAGCCGCATTCTTATCAACGTTGATCACACGCGGGGTGGACGTGTGAGGTGCCTGCAAAGCCTTCTTGAGAAACCGTTTGGCAGCTTTGGTATCGCGCTTAGCGCTCAACATGAAGTCCAGTGTCTGACCGCTCGAATCTATGGCTCGATAAAGATATTTCCACTCCCCTTTGACTTTCACGTACGTCTCATCGACTTTCCAAGAATCGTTCGGCACACGCAGATGCGGGCGACAGCGCTGGTCGAGTTCTGGTCCGTACTGCAACACCCATCGATTGATTGTGCTATGGTCAACCGAGAGTCCTCGTTCGGCCATCATCTCCTCGAGGTCCCGATAGCTCAAGGCATAGCGGCAGTACCAACGGATGTTGAGCAGTATGACTTCAGGCTGAAAGTGCTTCCACTTGAACAGGGCAGGATGAGACATGAAGGTGAAGTTGGTGGTAGATGACATGAGGAAATCGGTCTCCTAATCTACCACTCCTGAGTTTTTGCGACAGAACCATACATTGCGGCAATCAATTGGCTGCAACGGTACTCTCCAAAGCATTCTTCCGAGAAGATAGACCTAGTGCGGGGAGAACTGGAAGCTTTCTACCATCTCTGCGCTGTCTCAGACTGGGCAAACGCTCACCCATTAGCCTTTTCTCCAGTTAATGATTCAGAAACAGAAGAACTACACGAGCGGTTATTCAACTGGGGCTATTATCGAGAACAGCGGCAGCTATACGCCAGCCTGCTGCACAAAATAGATTGTGAGGTTGACCTAGTGTGCCTGAATGGACTTGGCAGCCTACACGATGCACTTGGAGATGCTTGGCAAGCCCTTGACTACTATCAGCGGTCCTTAGAACTAGCCCAAAGGTTGGACGTCCTCGAAGCAGAAGCTACCTCGCTGGGTAACTTGGGCAACGCTTATTTGTCCTTTGGGCTGCCAGAGCGGTCGCTCGACTTTTACCAGCAG
>NZ_JASATW010000048.1:0-21691 GCF_030405905.1 Sphaerothrix gracilis Ecp01 | reverse complement strand
CCTCTGACGTCATCTGAGTAGCCTCGGTGAGGTTCGTAGGTGTCGATGAACTGACGACCGCAGGCGACGCAGATGTGATTTTGCTTACCTTTTCTCTTACCGTTCTTACGGATGTGAGTGGCTCCGCACTCTGGACATTGCATCGCAGATTCCCTCTAATTCATCTTTTAATTATGCAACGCCTATTTTTGAAGTGTAAAAAATGTTTCACGATAGCCTAAAAGTATATCTTCACACCAAGCATCTAAAATCTTACGTATCTCTGTCGAAGAAGGTTGGCGGTCAAGAGCTTTCTCTACGAATTCCTCTAATTTACGTTGTTCTTTTCTGTCAGACTCTTTGAAAAATCTACTTGGATTATTCTCATGACAAGACTGAAGGTGAACAGTGTATTCCCACATATTTTTCTTTTCATCAGCGGTTTCTAAGAGAAGCTTATAGGAAACAGTCAGGTCAAAACTTGCCTGATTACCATAAGAATCAATTCTTTTATAGGTAGATGGTTTAGCAGTTAAGGAGCTATGAGTTGACACTACGGGAGGTAAAACTATTAATACATCTCCTGATTGAATATCAGTGTCGCTGACTAATAAGCCATCTGGCAGAAAGTCTCCTGTACGCTCTATGACAAGTTGACAACTGTCGTCGTCGTATCCAACTAGCGTCTGGGCATTTAGCCTAAAATCTATGATCCTGATATCAGGAGATATATCCAGTTTATACTCACTAGAAATACCTGAACCGCGAAGAACGATTGATATATTTTCCACTAGTCTCAACTCAACTCAGCCCAAACAGTTGTTCTGAATGGAGAGATGAAATTTCATGAAATCCCACCGCTCAATTCATTCTCATCATCAGAAACAGGGACAGATGTATCAGTGATTTTATCTGTCTCATCTGCTTGTCCACTTCCAGCTTTAAGGGATTTAATCTGACGAGAGAAACCTAACAAATGATTAGCATCTGATTCCTGCATACGCATTGATTTCAGCAATTTTTCAGCATCCTCAACAGAGCCAGAAGGGGGATTTGCTTGTAATTTCTCAATTTCCTCGTTGAGTTCCTCCAGCTCTTCTGGGTCACCAGCTGCTATTATCTGCTGTCGCCTAGCCAAAAGTGTTTCCAATTCATCGACACTTGCTTGACTCGAAGCTTCAACAATTCTTAATTGAGAATTTAGCTCTAACTGCCCTGCTTCGGCTACAGAAGCGATCTTATTAATGCGAAATTTTTCAAGCTGCTGCTCAGCACCAGATTTTAGTTCCTCTAGCTCTGTTAATCTTCGAGAAACATTGTTCACTTCAATTAGAAGACCAAACTGTTTGACCACACTTTCTGTAGCGACTTCTGCAACTAATTGTTCCAGGAGAGTTTGTGTTTCAATGTTGTTGTACGAGAGAATCTCACTAGGTAGATTGCTTAGCTTTGCAAGAATACTTTTCTTAATGCAATTCTGAATACTTTCGAGACTAGGTTTCCTAGCTTGGAAAGTATACCAGCTAAATTGTTCAACTCCATTTATCTGAAAGTCACCATTCAGATAAGCAGGTTTGCCATCTTTGAATGAATTAAACTGCAGTTCAAATGTGCCCACCCTCTCAAACAAGCGTTCATAGCAAACCTTGATCTCTGTATCTAAAGTTTTGATGACGGTGCCACTAAGTTTAGCTTTGAATTTTTCTTCCAATGCGGCTTTTATAGTTTCAGATAATTCCTCTTCAATAGATCTTTTTTCACCTCGATCTGTAGCTGGGGCTGAGAAGCGCATGTAAAATCTTTCCGGTTCGATCTGATTAAGAAACCGACGCACAACATCAATAAGGTGCTTCCTAATCAAATCTTTTGTGTCTACATTGGGACTAAGCTCCTTTGCAATAGCCTTTAAATCAGGGATATGCAAGGTCGAAATAATATTTAGACGGACTTCAACTTTAGCATCCTTCAAGGTAAAAGATTCATCCTCTACTTCGACATCAAAGTCCTTAGTGAGTTTTAATGGTTCCAATTCGGGAATCGAAACAATTTGCTTGACGGAGTATCCTATGTCGTCAGCAGCCTGTTCCATCTGCCTCTTAATCGAGCCAGAAATTTCACTGAAATCTGAAAGAACTTCAATATATGTCTTTTCGAATAAGGCAGTCTTTATTATGGGTTCCAACTTACTATTAACCCAGTTTTCAAGGCTCGAAATGTGAGACATTCTGTACTTCGCAATATCGTTTAATTCCATCTGCAAAACATTGCTAATGGAAAAGGGTATCAAAACTGGATCATGGATCTCACAATTAATAATAGTCTTTATCTCCTCAAATTCCTGCGGGGCAGATGCAATTGCATCACTATTAAGAGATAGAAAGTTGACCTTTCGACCATATTCAACAACTAAATCATTGATATAATCAACAAGTTGATTTCGGATTGAAGTATTTAAGTCTGAGTAAAATTGTCGTGTAGAGACATTGGCTCTTAAATATTTCCTAATACCTTCCTTCACTAAGTTGGTGATCTTAATCTCTCGCCCAGCTTCAAGAACTGCTCTTACCTTATGCTCCTCATCCACGATGAATTCTGCATGGAGATTTACATCAAAAGCGTCATCGTAATCCATTACACGCACGCTGAAGGAAGTTGGCTGGATTACAAAAGGTTTAAGATCATTTTCTCGGTCAAGCGAAATACGCAGCCGAAACGATAGCCCAGTTTCTTGCTGGACTCCATACGTTACTAGTTCCTCAAGCCTGGAAACTTCAGAGATATAGTTGTTGATGAAGTGATCGCCGTCTGAACGACTGTACTCGTCCACATATTTTGTTGCGATGGCCTTTAATTCAACCTCTGGCTGAAGATTACCAGCACAAAGGGCATAAAGTGCCGTTTCTTCACGTCCAGGAGGGCAACTAACTTCATAGTCAATAACTATATCAATCCTTCTATCGCCCTTAAAATCCCTAACAGTGCACTTTAAGTCTCCCTCGGCAAGATTAGATGAATCGCTGTCATTAGCAACAATGTAGTATGAGAGGGTTCCTCCGAAAACAGAAGTCAGAAAAGAACCTTTTTGATGGACTTTGACTTCTTTTTTCTTTTTTTCTATAATGAGTAATCGCTCGGAAGGTCTTGTTCTAGCGTCTTTTTCAACTTGACGGATAACTTTCTCAAAAGATCTGTTAGCTGACATATTCATACTTTCACTATTCAAAGTAACTACTGTTTCAATCAATTTGATTTACATGCAAGCTTAAACTTCTTCTTCAGTCTTCTCAATGAGTTGCGTCTACGGGTCAATATTCTTCGATTGTCTCTTAAATCTTTTCTATTAGCTTTAGATAGATAGTTGATTTCATGCAAATAGCTTTCTCTAAGTTCATCCCAAAACTGGTTTAACATTCGCTTTAATGAATTATCAGAAAACACAACGATATGTCGAAGCATATCATCTATAGCAAAGATGTTTTCTTCTGGAATATCAGTATCAAAACCAGTCAATATTAAGAACCATTCTGCAATCAAACTCCCTAAGAATCTGACTGCAGCATCTATATCACCTAAAAGAAATTCCATCAAAAGCAAGCCATCCGAGTCTTTGTGGAATAGAATACTGACCAAAATTTCAAACTTGCTTCCATATCCATCATCAGTAAAAGAAGTCAACAGATGGTAACTGGATGGGCTAGAACCAAATTCTTCTTGAGGAAAATATGGCAAAGTATTTGCAGAATAATCAATCAGAATATAAACTGCAATTTTACTTGAATGAGAGTATTCAAAAGATTTAGCATCTTGATCTGGCAACCAACTTTGTAGGCAACTTAAGAGCTCTGAACTTTGGAGTTCAATCGATTCAAACTTTTTATATAGCAGATCGTAAGCTCTATCTCTAACCTTTTCATCTTCTGCGTCGTTATCCAAAAGCTGTTTAATCAAGCATAGGTCATCAAATTTTTCAAAATTTTCCAGTTTTTCAATTATGTCTATAACATCATCATATCGACGTGATTCAAACAAATTCTGAAGGAATTCATTTGAAATGCCACTCAATTTTTCATCGTTTAGGGTGAAGTACAAAAGGCCAGAGATTCTAGTTAAAACAATCCTTCTTCTAGATTCCGATTCGAGGGCTTTCAAAAATTTCTTAACTATTTGCTCAAGGCTGAGAGAGGGGCCTATCGTCCAATCTTCTTTCTCAGAAAACTGATTAACTAACTGAAAGATCCAATCCTCATTGTATACTGACGGATAACTTGACATGGCATCGAGCAATAAATTTATGGCGCTTCTTGCTACTTGTATCTGAGGGTGAAACAGAAAAAGTTGTGTTTTCTTGAAAACATTGTCAAGATAGAGAGCCTGATCCTCTTTAAGATAGGCTTTAACCTCATTTCTAAGGTTAGGCCTTACAAAGTCAATAACAGAAGAATCTCTGATTTGAACAGTTCTTAAATGACATTGCTTAAGATATTTATCCGATCCATCATGACTATCCTGCCAAATTTCGAGTAGAGATTGCTCTTCTTCTCTCTTGATAGTTACCAACTTCCCCTCAAATGTTACTATCTCGCCCTCTTTGTTTAGAATCTCTTCCTCTTTCTCTATCGTGATGGCTTTATCCTTCAATAATATCGAAACAACCTGATTAAACTCATTAGGAGTCAACCCAGGGAAAAAAACTGCTACATATATTAGAGTTCGGTCTATAATTCCTCCAGAGATGAACAAATTAACTATATTCTGAAGATATGAGTCTGCGTTTTCGGATTTTGCTCGTTCATTACGATACTTCTCACGAGTAAATCCGGAAATTAACTTATTAAATTCTGAATCTGAACTGGTGAAAGCCTCACCTTTATTCTCTTCTCCAGAATTATCGTTATCTTCTGTAGATTTTTGATTGGTATTTGTAATCTTTTCCCTAATCTCTTTTTTCTCTGATTCCTGTTTCTCCAGATTTTCATTTAATTGTCTTATTTCTTCCTCTAGCTTACTAATTTCGCTGCTTCTACTTCTTTTATTATTTAAAACTCTAACCCCAGAGACAACTCCTTGAGAAACCTCTTTGACTTCCGAAACTTTATCCTCAGAAACGACTTCTTGAGAAGCCTCTTTGACTTCCGAAACTTTAACCTCAGAAACAACTTCTTGAGAAGCCACTTTGACTTCCGAAACTTTATCCTCAGAAACGACTTCTTGAGAAGCCACTTTGACTTCCGAAACTTTATCCTCAGAAACAACTTCTTGAGAAGCCTCTTTGACTTCCGAAACTTTATCCTCAGAAACAACTTCTTGAGAAGCCTCTTTGACTTCCGAAACTTTAATTTCAGAAACAACTTCTTGAGAAGCCACTTTGACTTCCGAAACTTTAACCTCGGAAACAACTTCTTGAGATAAGCCTTTTATTTTTAAAAGTCTTTCCTCGATATCTTTGAGCTTTTGAACAGTTTCACCTATCTGAGTTTCTTTTTCACTTAATTCACTTTCCAAATCAATTTGTTCTTTCAGACTGCTCGTAACATGCAGCTTGGCCAGGAATCTTCTCTTTGTACCTGTAAGAATGTTGTAAACATCGATGTACGACTGACGTTCATCTTCAAGCACTATTTGCTCAATTGGCTTCGTCATAATAATTAAAACGCTAATAAGAAAATTTCATTGTCAATTCAGTTTCCAGCTTAACTAAGGCATTCACAAGATCAATTTTTTGTGACTCAAGATCACGAATATGGCTTTCTAAATCAATCTTTTCTCTTTCATTAGCCGAAAATAAATTGCGTTTTCTTAGGCGGGAAATTATCTGATTTACTTGTTCAAGCTCTGATTTTTTAGATACTATTTCATCTTTCAAGAGACTCAATTGAAATTCAGTAACTAAAGACTGATCTCTCAAATCGCTAAGGGGAGATTCCACAAAAACTTCTTTCGGCAACTGCTCCCAGATCAGTTTTATAGAAGATGTACAGATAGCAATTCCCCTGTGACCATCTTTTATCTGAATACTTAATATGCCAACTACATTGCTAGTCGCTTGATCTACTACAGGAGCTCCACTGAAGCCAGGTTTCAATCTAAATTCAGGGTCATCTAAAGCTAAGTACCAAATCGGAACTTTATTCCGCCCAGACATAAACCATTTAGAGGACTTAGATAAAATTCCATCAAGCGCTATCAGTTCTCGCCTTTCTCGCCGCTTATCGAAAGGGGGTATACCAATTATTCTAACTTTCTGTTCCTTATAAGCTGAGTCTGACAATTGCAACATAGGATATTCTTTTGCTGTGTTCACTTTGAGTACGGCAATGTCAGCATCTAGACTATATGCTTCAAGAAAAGCTGTTTCACCATTTACTAAAATCTGATATTTCTCAGCTTGCTCCTGCGCCTTTTCAACGACATGCGCACAAGTGATCGCATACATGAACGTCGAGTTTTCATATATAAAGAAGCCTGTGCCAAACTCAATCTCGACACTACCCGAGGCTTGATCTTCTAAAGCCTTGATTGTCACCAAACAGATGCATTCGGATACGTCTTTCATGTCTTCTCATCCTCAACCTTTGTCCTGCGAACTTGGCTTCAGAACCAGCTTTACTTTTAAGTTACTTGAGGCTTTGGCTTTCGTAATATATATATTGCCTTCACCCTCAAAGCTAAAACCGATCTCTACTTCAGCCGTTTCCACATACATGTCTTTATTTAGTTCTTGCCACACATCGGCAATAGGCCGACAAGCGTTTAGCAATATAGGCTTCACTTTGTCAAAAGTTGCATTTACCCGTTCAGCAGTGCGATCGCTGATTTCTTGTATCTCATCCTCTTGCACCTCAACTTCGACTAAAGTTCCATCCTCAAGTTTTATAAGTTTGCCGTTCACTTCTAGTTACCTCCAAGGTTGGAAAATACAAAAAATTCACGCTTCTAAACTTTACTAAAGCTGTCTAGGATGAAATAACAGATATTCGATGGTGGTCATTTCTCTAGTTTTATGTCTCAAAAATCTAATAAATTTTCAAGAGAAAAAGAACATAGATGAGGATCCCATAGTATGCTCGCTAGTCAGGTCCAAAAGCCAGCCAACTTTTAGGAGATTCATTCCAGAATTCTCAGACAAGTTTTATGATTTACACGACTTCCCACTCCTTTAAACAACTCATTTCGGGAGTTTCCGAAAATTCTTAATCAGATTTTTCTATGTGAAAGCTCTTTACGTTACTACCGAATGCAGAATAGAAGCCTTGAGTATGTAAAGCAGGAGAGAGTTCAGGCACTTTATCTGTGACTCTATCTCACAATAAGCCTAAGCATTGCCAAAACCCAATATCAACTTCATCTCTTATATGCAAATGCACTTAGCCGCTAGCTAAATTAAAAACAGATAACAGTCCCCAACAGCCAGAGAGATTCATAGCCTAGAGGCATCATGCGAAAGGCTAGGGACCATAGCAGCCAACCTATACATCAAGAATATGATAGCCAATTCTTCCCTTCAGTGGCTAGAACAGGTTCTTAATTTTTTTGGAACTATCGGATTTGTGCAAGCCCAAAAAACAGTTCGCGTGTACTGCTAGTACCCACGATTTCACAGCTTTCGGTGTTAAAGGTCAACTTTAAGACTTTCGGAAAAATCTTGTTTCTACTCCAGAGGCCGTGGTTATACTTTTGCTTGGAAATCAAAAGTATGGATTTAAGGCCCCTGCAGCGGCAGGTATGGAGCGTGAGAACTTAATTAAGGGTCTGTAGCTCCGAGTGGTATTTTGTGATTTCTTATACAAAAAATATTCCGGAATCGTTTGCCTAGCAGGTGTATCTGGAGCTGTAGTTTAGTAGCTATTAAGTTAGTGAGTCTTTATGGGAGTTATCTACATCGGCGATCGTGCTGTAGGCAAAACTCATTTGGCGCTGGCGCTTGCTAGTCCACGATCTCAACACGTAAGAGTGTTGCAACCAGATTATGAGAACCTGAAAAGTCTGTTAACTGATGATGAAGACTCGACTAGGCCCACAGAAGCGATAAGTTTTCGCTTTTTGGAATTTCAAGCCAGCTTGCCTGCTGGTAGCAAAAGTATCACTGTGGATTGGATTGATACCCCTGGCGAAATGTGGAGGAAGCGATGGCAAGACAACAATCCCAACGATTGGCAAGACTTTCTTGAGAATAGCCGGAAGAGTGAAGGCATTTTGTTGATTCTGAATCCCTATCGTGAGACCTTGCCAGCTTCCTGTGCGTTTGACTACAGCAATCAACAGCAGTGGTGTAGTCGTTTTGAAAAATGGGCTGATTTTTTTCGGGACGATTGTCCTAAAGCCCGCCACATCATTCTTTGCTTGAACAAGGCAGATCTCTTTGTTGATGATCTAGACCAAGAATCTAGCAGACTAGCCTTCGACCCAAATGGCTCCACAATGACTTGGCGGAAACGTCATAGTTACGTTCTCCATAAATATCTTCGACCGATACAACCGCAAATTGAACACATCAACAGAAGTACCCGCGGACTATCCGTACAGTGCTTTATTACAAGCATTTATAGCCGCCCCCTTTTAGAATTACCTTGGATATATATGGCAAGCTTTTTGGCAAAGTGATTTTACATAAAGAGATACTATGGGTAATATTCGTGTGATCGGACCTAGGGGTTCAGGCAAAACCACTTATCTAGCATCGCTAGCTTATTGGCCAGACAGCCAACGTCCTGGGAAAAAGAAAAAGGGCCTAACAGTCAAGGCTTTAAATGACGAAACTCGTGAACTTGCAGATAAGGCGGAGAATATCATCTTAGAGGGTGAATCGCTCGAGCCAACTCGAGTAGAAGGGGGAATCGATGCGCTACCTTTTTACTCCTTAGGTATTGAAGTCAAGACTTGGTTGCAGAAACCAGAGTTGATTAATCTTGCTGTGCGCGATTATCCAGGGGAGATTTTTGAGGAATTGGCTGATCCAACCTCTATCAATCCTATACATAAGGAGTTTGTTGACGAATGCCTAGAAGAGACGGTTGATGGGTGTTTGATTTTGTTGGCTGACTGGGAACGGAAGAAAGACAAGTTAACAAGTCGTGCCTTAGCAAACTTTGCTAAACAGTTAGATACACATGATCGCATTAATAATCTTCGTATTGCAGTTGCCATGAGCAAGTGTGAACGTGGAGAACTTTGGCCCGGTCGTTTAGACCCTGAGATCGATCTTTTTCGACAGCATTTGCCTAAAACAACTGCAGCCTTAGAAGAGTTTCTGCCAAGTAAGAGCCTGAAATTTTATGCAATTTCGACCTTTGGGGTTCTAGGGCGCAATGATCCTCGTCCTAATCGAGAGGATGTTGTTGGAACTGGTGGAATGCACTCCGTTCTGCGTGAGCCAGATAATTGGAAGCCCTATGGTTTGCTCGAACCTCTGTATTGGTTAAGCAAAGGAAGGACACTAAGCTATGTTTGAGCAATTTAAGAAGCAGGTTAGCTCAGCGTCTAATGCTTCTTCATCGCAAAAAGATGCTGTGATTCGCGTGATCGGTGATCGGGCATCTGGCAAAACAACTTATATGGCGGCGTTAGCTCGCTTCCCTCATGCCTCTTCTAACAACTTAATTCAAAGTATTACCGCTATTAATGATGATGGTCGTGAGCTGATTGCAAAAGCTCAAAACCTATTAGAGCAAGGGTTAGAACTTGAACCAACCGACTTAGAAACGAAAGCGGAAATTATTAAAGATTATCGACTGAGTATTTTAACGAATGATTCATTCTCTCTGAAAAGAACTCCCATCGGATTAACCGGGAGTCCAACCCTCCAAATGAATGTAAGTTTCAAGGATTATGCAGGAGAATTTTTTTCTGATTTACTACACCGCAGCCAAGATTCTCAATTAGCTGACTACTTAGAAGATTGCTCTCAAGCGACGGGGATAATGTTCTTGCTAGACGGTTCAGCCCAGCGAAAAGATGCTGAATATGCTGCTGCTATAGAGAAATTCTTCAATGGTCTGGTAGATACAAAGGATACTTCTACCCTCAAGCGTATCGCTTTAGTTTTAACCAAATGCGAACTTCCTGACCTATGGATTAAGCGAAATCAGCCAGAAAAACTGGCTCATGCCAAATTCAAGCAGGTCTGTGCAAAATTGCAATCTTGGCAATTATCATCTAAGGGCAACGTCAACTACTTTGCAACTTCGGCCTTTGGCGTTGTCGGATCTCGCTTTGCTGAGCCTAATTCTAAACAATTAAGCCGTGATCAAGGTGGTGTAACGTCAATCCTTCGAGATCCACAGCACTGGAGGCCCTTTGGCCTCGTTTCTCCAATATATTGGCTATGTACGGGTAACAGGCAACAACAACTAGATGAGGAATAAAGACATCATGTCTTCTTCTGTTGAAATTCATGAATTTAGCACTGGCATTACTCCAGAAAAATTACCCGATGGTGGATGGGTCTCGCGTGGGTTTACTGGAAATTATATGAACTCTACTTTAGTAGAGATTCCTCGTGTAATCTATCGCTCTATTGCTAATAAAGACTTTGCCGTTTCAGAAGGAGCTGCTAGCGATGTACCCACGGTTATTGGTCGAGATATCGAAAGTTGGTCTGTTATAGCTTTGATCACAAAAGGTCGTGATGAAAAAGGTAGGGCAGCTTCCTTTTATCGTTATTTTCTAACACAAAGTGATGAGGGGCTTTCAAGACTCCTAGCATTTATTGAGGAACGACAAAAGCAAGGACAAAGCTTTACATTTGATCCTTTTGATTTTGTAGAAGTTAATCGTCCTCATACAGTTTCACAACAAGTTTTCAACACACACCCAGATCACCGAGGCACAACTGACCCCTGTCAAGAAATACCCTGTGTGTTGGACCGGCGACAAAGTTGCGACCCAGTCTTTGTGAATCAACTTGCTACGTCATGTTCACAAAGTAGCGGTCAGCCAGCGGCCTGGGCCTTCAATGTAGAGGCTCTAGAGAAGCCTCGCCGCTTTCAAGTTATCTATCCTGCTAGCGATGCTGCTTATCAGCGTATTCGGCAGTCAATACTGGCCATACCAAAAGCTGTTAGTAGTTCTTCAGTAGACGAGCAAGCCATAAAGACTGCACTCAAAAGCCTAATTAATTCTTCCCAGACCAAACCCGAGCATCTTCGCATTTTGCTAGCCACCATTGATTTTGTAGCAAGTGCTTCAAGTAACATCGTCTCCAAGGAGTTCTGGAATTCCCTTTTTAACAGCCAAGGAGCTGAAAATGCAATCCGCCAAAAAATATACAGCAGCCCCATGACGAGGCTCTTGACCCTCAGAGCCATAGTCCTGCCAAAGACTCTTTTCAATTTTTTAGAGTGGATAAGTCAAATCCCAGATACGACCCAGAGGCAGGAGCAAGAAAATGTTTCTTTGAATTTACAAAACCAGGTTGTTCAGCTTTTTGAATCGTCAACATCTTTACAAGAATTAGCTCTAATAGGTTCAGATTTTCTATTGAGTAGCTCCTTTACAGGTAATGCACATCTTGAGGAGATAGCATGGTTGATTAATTCATCTGATGGTTTCTGGCAAAAGTCATTAAAAAAGCAGGCTGAAGAGACTAAGCATTTTGCATCTCAATTTAACTATCAAAGAGGTATGAGAGTTTCTGCTCACTATGCCGCGCAGTTAAACATCACGGATACTTGGAAAAAAATAGTTAGTGGATTTCGCATTTTAACTCCTCCTAAAATCACGAATGATCCGAAGTATATAAATATTGGAAATTTCTTTTTGTACTTAAGAGAGCCGGTTCTCGCAGCTTGTTGTTATCAATCTGGCCGTGGCTTGGTGCCACCGCAAATTTATGATGAGGCTTCAAAATATCCAGAATTTAACAACGGAAGACCTTACGGACTTCAATTTCCACTATCGAGGGAAAAAACATTATTTGAAAAATTTTCTAGCTTTCTACTTGCCCCTACAAGTATAGCCGTCATTATTGTCTTAAGCGTAGCTACGTTAGCTTATATATTTGGCCCGTCAGCTATAGATTCTTTACGGAACATCCTTTCACCTGCGGAAGAAGAAGTCTCAGCAGAGGAAGAAAACTCACCAGAAGGTGAAATTTCTGAATCGACAATTTATCAGGGTGCTCAAGCGGAAGCAGAGCCCCTTGAAGAGGATGAATTAATTCCCGAAACGGCTTTACCAGAAGAAGATTACCTTGATGTAGCTACAACAGATTTTGGTAGCATAGCTGTTCCAGCAATCCAAATATTGGTAAATGAAATAATATCTATGCATTCTTCGCAAGAAGCCCTTCCTGATACTGGTGAGGGTGATATCCATAGCTTGGATTCAACAGGTGAAGAAGAAGCCATCAAAGAACTAGCAACAATCCTTCTAGGTCGAGAGGTTACTCCGCAAGAGCTAGAAGGATTAGAGTATTCTTCTATTTTACAAACTTCACAGTCACCTTCAATCCAGCCGATAGTTGTGGAGCGGTGGATAGCAATGTTTTCAAGTTATCAATCCCGTCAAGGATTAACTGCTGACGGTTATCTAGAAAACGAAGGAGATACGTTTCAAAGATTAAAGCAGGACCTTATCATGTCTATCCAAAATAGCTCTATACCGCCCATTCCATCGGAGAAGGATACCGAGCTTACACCAGAAACGAATGCAAACGTCGTAGAACCAGATTCAACTCCAGTGTCTCCTCAAGGAGATTCACCAATAAGGAATTAGTCCTAGTACATTTCCTACTAAAAGTCGAATTCAGGAGTTTTTAGATGAGGGTCTATCTATATATCTTAGCTGGATTAACGTCAGCGCTTATAGGATGGAATATAGGTCAGTTTCTTATTGCCGATCTTGGCATATTTAGAGATTTTCGCGAAATTGTTCTATTCCCTTGTATTGCCATTTCATTAGCTATTGGAATTGTCTTAAATGAGATTTTTCTAAGTAGTCCAACCCGCCCCAAACTAAACCTGCGCTCATCTCCGCTTCCGATATCTATAGCAGCGGGTTTGGGACTGTCATCTGGTTTAGCCGCAGGACTTCTAGTACAGATACTCATCCTGCCTCAGCTTGGCGTTCCTTCTTTTGTGGTCAGAGTGCTTGGCTGGCTCTGCATTGGCAGCTCTGTGGGGTTTGCAGAAGGGTATACGTGGCGGTGGCGTAGCATTGAAGCAGGAGACAAGCGCAGATTCCGCAAACGATTCAAGACCAGTATCTTAGCCGGAAGCTTAGCAAGCCTTTTGGCTGCACTGCTATTTGAAATTCTTCGGTTAGTTTCTAACATTACAGCACTGGCTGCTCTTGAAGATCCAATCGGTTTTTCTATTTTAGGAATTTTGCTAGGTTTAGCATTCAGCCTAACAGCATCTCCTAGCTACATGGTTGCTCTACGTGCTGGAGCAGGATTTGAGTATCAAGATACTAGCCTATCTTCCCCTTCAGCTGGAAAATCTTCTCCCAGTATCAGTAGTGCTTTAAGATTTGTTAGCCGCGGCCAACTATTCAGTATTGAAGAGGGGTTGTCTATTCAGTTACCTATTGATAAAACAATCGCTATTGGGTCTGCGCCTGAGGTTGATATTTATCTTCCAGGACTGACTCAGTACTTAGCACAGATAGACTTACGATCACGAGAATCCATACTAATAGCAAAGGAACAGGGTGTAGAAGTCAATGGTGAAAGCATAAGAATAAATAGCCCTGTGACTCTTAAGCACAATCACGTTGTGTCTTTTCGAACTGAGCAGTTTCCGGAACATGGCGGTGTAAAAACAGATGAAAAGCAACTTTACAGATTCGTGTATTACAATCGCTTCCTTGATCCACAAGGCTAGCTTAAGGTCGATAGTTTTTTTCGTCCTATTGAGCAGTTCAGCCTTAGCCACATCTCCAAGTGCGGTTGAAATTGTCAGCAGCCCAAAAACCGAAGACGATGAAGTTACTGTCCGCATTTCGGTAACTGATGATCAGAATCGACCAGTTGTTGACTTACTGGATACTGACTTTCAGTTGATAGTAGATGACTCGGATTTACAATTTGAAAGCCGTAATTGGAGACGCCCTCAAGATGTAGTTCCACCTCCAGCGTGGGTGATTGTTCTCCTTGATATGAGTGGCAGCATGAATCAACCTGACAGTAGAGGTACGACCAAGCTGCAAGGGGCATTGGAATCCATCACTCAATTTAAGACCTCGATTTATGAGCGATTGGATACGGTGTCAGAGGCAAACATTCCTCAAATCGCGATCGTTCCCTTTGGTAAGCCTGGAGAGAACTGTGAGGGATTTCCTGTCACTCAAGATGAGTTGGATAAATTTTTTCCTGCTGATGCTGTTCTTCTAGATAACCACTTAGATTTTCTCGCCAAGCAAGCACCTTGTGCTGCCACAAACCTTTATGAGCCTTTGAGTAAGGCTATTCGATTTCTAGGTAATACCCAAGACCCAAGATTTTCCCACTCCGAAGAATCTCAGGAACCAAAACCACGACTTTCAGTCATCTTACTGTCTGATGGTTATCATACTGAGGGAAAAGAGGCTGAAGACTTTGAGAATCTAAAGCTATTAATTAGACAGAATCCAGAAATCGCCATTCATACTTTAGGGTATGGATTAACACCTGAAGAACTAGGTGATAAGTACGGCTTAAGGAGACCTGCAACTCGCAATGACATTGGCAGTGAAATTTCTGCTGATGAATTCGTTGATCAAGCTCGCCTAGCCGAAATCTCACAATTAGCTGGAGGCATTTCGGAGTTTTCTGCTGATGCAGCAACGGTTGCAGAGAAATTGCAAGTTTTCCTAAACGCTTTATTGGGTGAATATGAAATCAGCTACGTTCAACCGAATGCAGATCGTAACTCATCGCATACGGTGAAGGTACTTATTAATGCCGAGAAAGGTGTCATTCAATCAAACTTACAAAAGTATAGATTAACGGGGTTTGGCCGTATTCTTGAGCGCGATGTTCGTCTGAAAATTTTCGCTTGTACGCTTTTAGTAATGGGTGTTGCTGGAGTTGTGCCCTTTTGGATATGGTCAAATCATCTGGCAGAAGCAGAAATGTAGTTGATGGCCGCTTAGGAGAATATGGGCAAATGAAAGGTACTTTATCTACCTTACTATTAGTCGTTATGACTATGTGTAATGCATGTTCTGACAGGCATAGACAGGTAAGTGCTAAAGGTGAAGACTCTAACGCTTGCCCAGATGAACCACTTAACGTTCTGGAAGGTCAGTACGTTAAGCGAATATCCTTTGATGAAGAACCACTGCATGTTGCATCTGGTCAAGTAAACGTTGGTAAGGCAAGAGGATTTGCCTTTGAGGCTGAGCAAGGATCTCTATTAAGCTACAGCACTCAAGAAAATATATGTGTGTGGCTTTACACTCCAACAGGGGAGCTAAATCACGATAACAAGTTGCCTGTAAGTGGAATATATACAATTCAGGTTGCAACCATAAAAGGTAGCACTAGCTTTACTTTGGAAATGAGTTTAAGAAAAAATGAACCTCAGCAAACAGAACCCAATCGTTTGACAAGCCAAAATTCGAGTACTCAATCGACGGATGTTATTAGCCAATCAGTTGAGCAGAATATTAATCCGCAGGAGTTTGTACAAGATTATTTCGCAAATTTGAATGATCGCAACTATAGTTACACATGGGAAGCTCTATCTTCCGACTTTCAAGCGATATCCGAAAGTTTCGAAGGCTATACTGATTGGTGGAATAGTGTCGATAAGATCGTTTTGAATTCCACTAAGGTTGTAAGTCAAAGTGGAACTCAAGCAGTAGTAGATGCTGAATTAAGATATGTGATGAATACAGGAACTGTTGCGAATGATGATTATGGAAGAATTTATCTCCAGTGGAATACTGATAAGGGGAATTGGGAAATCTTTAAGAAGACCGCCCCATAGTTGAGGCCAAGCAAAATATGAAAAGAATTTTATTTTTAACGTTCTCCTTAATAGCAACTTGTAGCTGTACATCTGCAGTTTCGCAAGGTAGCAATAGTTCCAATGGCAACACCTGCCCCAACAAACCACGAGTCGCACTAAATCAAAATAATGTTGAAGAGGTTTCTCTTGGAGAAACCACACTCGCCAAATCAGGCAATGTAGGCATCAGTCAAGCAAAAGGATATATATTTGAAGGCAAACCTGGGGACAAGCTTAGCTACCAGACTGATGACAATGTTTGCATCTGGATCTATGCTCCTGATAATAGGCTATTAACAGGTAATAATCTTGAACTTGACGGGAAGCATACTCTTCAAGTAGAAGCTTTGAGAGGCAGCACTAGCTTTGAACTGGAAATGAGCTTTGGAGAGTTGGCTGATAATGTGGCTTCAGCCGACAATTCGAATGAGTCTGATACTTCTTCGGACATCCCTTCTGATGACTCTGAGAACACTTCATCTGATGACCGCAATACTCAAACCTTGGCAAGTGATAATAGTCTGAGTGAAGATCAGGCTAAATCGTTGGTTCAAAAGTGGCTTGATGCTAAGTCTGAGATCTTCGCACCTCCCTTTAATCGGGATTTAGCTAAAGAGCTTACTACCGGTCTGCTTTATGAAGACATTACGAAACCTGAAGGCTCTATAGATTGGTTGCGAAACAACAATTCATACTATATCTATAACGAGTCTCGTGTAGAAGATGTTTTCTCATTTTCGGTTGACAATGAACGGCCTTCTATCAAAGTATCTATTTTTGAAGATCGTGTTTTAATTGGCAAAACTGGTAAACCTGACGTATCCCAGTCAGGTTCTTCAACTAGTAACCTTACCTACTTTTTTGTTCAAGAAGATGGTGTCTGGAAAATCGAAGACTATAAATAGATTAGTGTTGCATGCTTAAACGTCGTGGCTGAGAATTAAGTGAGATTTTCCGCTGTCGACAACCATCTATTTGAAGTGAGCTTTATAAGACTAGTGAGACAACATTAAAATGGGAAGAAAAACCAGTTCCAGTGTTGATGCATCATTAGTGAGGAAGGATCTATTATTACGTTTTTTTCTGTGCATAGGCATCTTGGGAATGCTGCTTTTTTTAATTTTTGATTTGCTAAAGAGCAGATCTGGTGATTTTTCCTGCGATAATTCTTCGATATTAAATAACTCTCGCAGGATTGATCTAAATGAAGGCAGTTTGCGCGAATTCGAGAATCAGGTTCCGAATGGGAAAATTGATTGTTTTCAGTTTTCTGCTGAATCTGGACAAGAATTATATTTGAGTTCTAATACTAGCCTAGAAGTCGTCTTTCCAGATGGAAGTACATCGATATCTCAAGGAATATTCAGGAAAATCTTGCAAGAAACTGGAGAATATACTCTGCGAATTGATGGTACTTCTTCATCTCGAACCTATAAAATAGAGGTTGGTTTGAATGACGCTTATGAAGCCAGTTCTGATGCAAACAATCCGGTTTCAAATCCCAAAGGTAATCCTGTAGAAGAGCAAATCTCAGAAGTGGGATTTCCCACTTATAACGTTAAGAGTCAACCTTCGCTCACTCACAATCAAGAGCTTCAGCAAATAGTTGACGGAGGTGTTAGCCTTGCGAGTGACCAAGGTCTACCAATTCAGCGATTGTCGATTACTTTAATTAACCTAAATAGTCTTTCATTTGCAGCATATAACGAACAAGAATCCTTCTTTCCCGCAAGTGTTACCAAGCTGTTCTGGTTAATTGCGTTATTTGGCTATTATGATGCAGACAAACTTCCTCAAAATTCTATCACTGAGGAAGATCTATACAGAATGATTCAAGATTCAGACAATAATGCGGCTAGTCGAGTGCTAGATTCGCTTACAGGAACTCAATCAGGCTCCGAGCTCAACGACGAGGAATTAAAGAATTGGATTGAGCAACGAGAGATTGTAAACTCATATTTTGAAGGTGCAGGTTACTCTGACATTAATATTAGCCAAAAAAACTTTCCCATTCCTGATTTAACATTAGACACCCCAACTGGACGTGAATTGCAAATGCGGGGGGGAGACGAAGATTTCCCTATTAGAAATTCATTGACTTCGTGGTCAATTGCTCGGCTGTTGTTTGAAATTGAGCAGGGCCATGCCATTTCTCAAAATTATAGTCAAAAGGCTAAACAGCTTTTGAAAAGAGACTTTATCAGCGAACAAGCAAAAGAATATGACTCAATTCAAGGTTTCTTGGGTGGTGGTCTTAATCCGAACGAAGTAACGTTATTTTCTAAGCCTGGATGGACCTCCTTTTCAAGGCAAGACGCGGCTATAATTTATGGCCCAAATGGCTCAGCTCGCTATATTTTGGTTGTGCTAGGCGATGATATTGGGTACGCTGATGATTGGGAAGTTTTTCCTCAGATTTCTGAATACATCTATTCGAGAATGCTTAATACCCGTTAGTTTCTAAATGCTCTTTATCGAGTCGCTGCACTTCCCGCAACTTTTCGGGGAACCACCAGGGGCATGCGGGCTAGAGGAGACGGGCGATTGTGCTTAGTTTCCTCCTCAATCAGCACTCGACCAGGTTTCAATGGGTTTGGGGAACTGACATAGGTCTGAGTGACTGACAAAAGACTGTACAGCAGTTAAGTGTCAGAACTGACTACTCAGGAGTGTCACGCTATGTCAGTTGAGCGATACACTGAGACACCGTTGAGTTCCTCCTACTCCATGCGCTGTCCTCATTGCCAGTCCGGGTAGTGCCTTTTAGTAAAGGACAGAGGAAATAGCTGGATGGCCCGATTCGATGAGTCGTTTTCTGATTAAGCGATTGTATTCGTGGATGAACGTCCAGATCGCGCCAATATGGTTTTCTAGCTTCTTTGAGAACGACAGGGTCTTTCTGACTAATCGCGATACCCGCTGTCGCATCGTGTTGTTCAACCGCTCGATATAGCTCGTCAACCCGCTCTCTTTGCCGACTACCACGTGGCGCTTGCTCGGAATAACGGTTTCATAGGCCTCCCAATAGTCGGTGTAGACTTTGGCGCATTGTCGGTAGACCGCCGGTAGCGACTGCCATAACTGCCGGGCTGATACTCTCGAACGGTCGCCGACATGACAGCCGATAATTTCTCGGGTGTCTGCATCGATGGCTAACCAGACCCACTGCTTGTTGCCCTTGTCATCGACAAACGACCACAACTCATCCATCTGTACCGTCAGCTTACCCTTGGCCTTAGGGATAACCGGTGCGGTTCGGACCACCTGGGCATAAGCGTTGTTGACGTGCTCCTGGAGCCACCTCTGGCAGACCTGAGTGACTCGGGCAATACCGGCTAAGGGAATTTTCTCCAATAGAAGTAAGGTGACGAGACCGATAGTGTCTTTGTCTTTGGGTTTCCATTGCGGGTCTTCGACGAACTGACGTCCACAGTCTCGGCACTTGTAGTTTTGCTTGACCCGGCGCGTTGTACCGTTTTTTGAGATGTCGTGGGAGCCGCAGGTGGGGCAGGTCATCTCGATCGCCATCGCGCTCATGCCTCAGAACACGGTAGATAGGTCACCTTTATTCTCTATCCTTTACATTAGTGGACTACCGTTTCTCCAGCGAGTGGAGACTTTCAGGTTTACGGTCTGAGCTGTGGACAGTTCGTGCTTTGTTTCTATTCAATTAGTTTCTCCAGCGAGTGGAGACCTGCTCGCTTGGGGAGTGGCAGGCACGATCACCCGACGCAGCCTGTTTCCATTCAATTAGTTTCTCCAGCGAGTGGAGACTCCAAAACGCCTTGCACGGGCAAATGCAAGGTTCTGTTCGTTTCCATTCAATTAGTTTCTCCAGCGAGTGGAGACCCCCTCTATTTTGAACCCAGCTATCCCAGACTGTCTAGCCCCCGCTCGCGAAGCAGCAATTCTCATTTTGATAAGGAGCTGTTCAAGGCTTGGAGATGCCAGTATTGTAAGAACATCAGGGAGAGCCAAGAGAGTCAGAACCGTTGAAAGAACTGGGGTTATTTAACACAGTAGTCGGTTCTTTTCGCCAGCGACTGTCCTCGCTACCGGACAAACGCACGGGCAAGAATACCCGCTATGGGATGGAAGATGCTGCTTTGAGCGCATTTAGCGTGTTCTTTACCCAGACCCCGTCCTTTCTGGCGTACCAGCGCATGATGGCAGGCAGCAAAGGCAAAAGCAATGCCCAAAGCTTGTTTGGCGTTCATCAGATTCCAAGCGACAACCAAATCCGAGACTTGTTAGATGCTGTCGCCCCCGAACAGGTGTTTCCTGTGTTTGAGGAAATCTTGCAGGTCTTAGCCCAGCAGGGTCAGTTAGAGGAGTTCCGTTCCGTGGCGGATACCCTATTGATTGCCATCGATGGCACCAAATACTTCAGTTCGAGCCAAATCCACTGCTCGAACTGCTCAACCCGCACCTTGAAGTCGGGAGAGACCCACTACTTCCATAGCGTCGTCACGCCGGTCATCGTCTGCCCAGGACAGGCTCATGTGATTCCGTTGGTGCCTGAATTCATCGTGCCGCAGGATGGACATGACAAACAGGACTGTGAGCATGCCGCTGCAAAACGCTGGCTGTCGCAGCACGGGCAACGCTTGAGTGCTCTCAAGGCTACGGTTTTAGGGGATGACCTTTATTGCCATCAACTCTGGTGCCAGCAGCTTTTGGACCAACACTTCAACTTCATCCCGGTGTGTCGTCCGCAGTCCCACACTACCCTCTATGAGCATCTCGAGGGCATCGACCTGCCGACACTCACCACGACCCGATGGACAGGGAAAGTTGAGGAAACCTATACCTACCGCTATCTCAACGAAGTCCCTATTAGAGATGGAGATGATGCGCTCTTGCTAAATTGGTGTGACCTCACCATCAGTCGTCCGGATGGTAAGGTGTCCTACCAAAACTCCTTTGCCACCAATCTCACCTTGAGTCATGACACGGTAGCAGAGATCGTTCTAGCAGGACGGACACGGTGGAAGGTGGAGAACGAGAATAACAATACCCTCAAAACTAAGGGCTATCATCTAGAACACAATTTTGGGCATGGAAAGCAGCACCTCTCCTCGTTGCTGGCAACGTTGAACATCTTGTCTCTGCTATTCCATACGTTGCTGGAGTTGCTCGACTCTAAGTACAAGTTGCTGCGCTCACATTTGCCCACCCGCAAGACCTTCTTTGATGATTTGCGAGCGTTGACCCGCTATCTGTATTTTGACAGCTGGGATCATCTCCTCACCTTCATGCTCAAAGCTCTAGAGCTAGATATCCCTCCAAACACCAGTTGAATTTTCATACTGAGAATTGCTGCTATAAATGGCCCTGCCAGAAACCACCGCATACGCCTGAAACGACTGGGGAACCCATTCATCTAAGCTCTGTGAAAACAGCCCAATTTCCCCGACCGGCGGTAAGCGATCGCTCTCAGGCAAGCGGCCTCGATAGGTAGACGTCATCCGGCTGAGAATGTAGTGAATTTCACCCCCGTAGGGCACATCTCCCCCCTGGGCGATCGCCGCCTCGACCCGGGGAATGCCCGCGATCGCTGACTGAATCTCAGCCGCCTGCTCTGCCAAAGACGGATCAATCCTGCATTCCGCAGGTTGACAATGAATAAGAAAGGTGGTGTGCCGTAGAGTAGAAGCAGCCCTCAAGAGAATGGATGCATCGGTTGAAGATAGAGAATCTGGATCACCTAGGCTTGGTTGCTGGGATGGTGGACGAGTTGGGACTGGTGGAACTGACCAACGCACAATTAGGCCAGCATAAGC
>NZ_JASATW010000047.1:0-22377 GCF_030405905.1 Sphaerothrix gracilis Ecp01 | reverse complement strand
TGCCTATGTTGCCTTCTAGCCAATCATCGTCGGCTCCTCCTGAAAGCACATCATTCCCCTCGTCTCCTAGAATTCTGTCAGCACCAGTACCGCCAAACAGCCAGCCATCGTCGCCGCTACCGCCACGAATTAAATCAGCACCGGCTCCCCCTTCGATCGTGTCCATACCGGCATTACCTTCGAGCTGATCATGGCCTTCCCCCCCGCTGAGATAGTCATGCCCATCACCGCCGGTAACCACATCTGCGCCAGCATCTCCAAAAAGGCTGTCATGGCCGCTGCCTCCTGCGATCGTATCGTCACCATCGCCGCCGTGAATATCATCGTTATCAGCATTTCCTTCAATCTGATCTGCAGCGGCACCGCCATCAATGTGATCAATGCCCTCGCCGCCATAAATTTTGTCGGTCCCATCACCGCCGAGCAGCGTATCGTCATCTCGGCCACCATAGAGGATGTCGTTGCCGCTGCCCCCATGCATTACGTCATGGCCAGCTTCGCCATACAGAGCGTCATTACCGACACCGCCGCTGATCCAGTAGTCATCACCGGCTCCCCCGATCAGAATATCGTCCCCATCACCGCCGTCTAAAGTGTCGTTGCCGCCACCACCAAGCAGTTTATCGTCTCCTTTGCCGCCCAGCAGTTGATCATGTCCATCACCGCCGTCAACCAGATCGTTGCCGTCACCGCCGTCTGCAATGTCATCTCCATCACCGCCATAAAGCCGGTCTTGATCAGCTTCGCCCGTCAGGATGTCGTTATCTGCGCCGCCATTAAGGACATCGTTGCCCTGACCGCCCTCTAAAATATCGTGACCGGCATCACCGTTAATGACATCATCTCCCAGTCCACCAGCCAACCAAAAATCGTTGCCTATGCCGCCGTTGAGAATATCATTACCACTGCCGCCAAAAAGGGCATCGTGCCCCCAACTGCCCAACAAGACATCGTGACCAGCGCCACCGAGAAGCAAGTCATTGTAGCTTTCTGCAGCCTGGACCGAGAAGGAAGAAAAAACTGCTTCGTCAGAACTAGCGGACAGCTTAAATAGGCTTGGTGTGTAACCGTAGCTGCCATCTGGCTCTAGCGTCCAGCCGCTGCCTGCTGCAAAATCACCGTGTAGCAGGTCGTTGTCATCTCCACCAAAGAGAATATCATCCCCAGCATCCCCAGCAATTAAATCAAAACCCGCTTCGCCGCTGAGCCAGGCATCATCGCCGGCTAGGCCATAGATGATGTCATCATCCATCTGTCCAATCAAAATGTCGCTAAAAAGGCTGCCCTCTAGGAGGATGTTTTCAAGAGGATTAGATTGGTTTTTCATGAAAAGCTGTAGGTACTTAAACTGAAAACAAAGACTGAGCTGTGGCGATTGCAAATAGAGAATAGAGTTCTAAGTGCAATCAAAAGTAGAATTGAAAAATTAGCTATTTTCCTTGCAGTAATCAGCCTCAAAAACTACCTAAATTTGTTAGATATTCTGAGAATAGAGCTGAGCAAGGTCTAGCTAAAATGTGTTTCTTGTTACTATTTTTCCCAGGCTTATATTGTCTGAATAGCGGTAATTTCAACTAAAATATAGGTATTAAGCTTAATGATTCTGTGATGTTCATCCCAAACTTGGGTATATTTCCAGAAATGAAAGATTTAGCGAAGAAACAGTGACGACCAACTGCTATCGGCAATGATAAAAATAAATTTTGGTATTAGAAAATATCATTATTTAGAGCATATTGCATATAGAGGGTCGGTTAGGACAGCTGTATAAACGCCTCATCCACGGCTTCCCATAGACTGCTGAAATGCCTCAGATACTTGCGTAGATAGTGCTTTAACCTGGCCCAGAACTTCTCTATCTTGTTGTAGTCCGGTGAATAGGGCGGCAAGTACAACACCTGACAACCAGCTTGCTCTATCAACTGCTCGACTCGCTTTCCCTTATGGAAGCTAGCATTGTCCATCACCACAACTTGACCCGGTTGCAGCGCTGGCACCAGCATCTGCTCTACCCAGCCTTCAAACAACACACTGTTGCAATATCCCTCAAAAGTCATCGGCGCTATCACCTCACGCTCGCACCAAGCAGCCACCATACTGATGCGACTGGTGCGATGGCCTAGCTTAAGTGCATGGAAGCGCTCTGAACGAGGACAGTAGCCGTAGGGGTAGTCTTCGGTGTCATCAACGCCTGCTTCATCGAGGTAAACGACCTGAGATGCTTGGTAGGCTGAGAGCTGTTGCAAAAAGGCTTGGCGCTGCGCTTGGTTACGCTCGCGGTAGCCATAAGTCTTTTTTTCTCGTGTAGTCGATGCGCTTGAGCGCTTTGCCGATAGTGCGAGCGCTCACGGCTTCTGACCATTGCTCGGCCATTTGCTGCTGGGTGAGGTGTCCGCGAGTAGCGGCGAAGCGGCGAAAAGCATTGAGGTCACTAATTATCGGTTCTGGGCCGCGGCGCGTCGGTTGTTTGGGCGCAGCACTACCGGTCGCTTGACGCCGTTTGAGCCAGAGGTCGAGGGTATTGCGGCTGATGTTGAAGAGTTTGCTGACTCGGCTTTTCTTCTCGCCGCGATCGACAGCGGCAAGTGCTTTTTGACGCAGGTCAAGGCTGTAGGCAGCAGGCATAAGATGGAGAGGAGTAGCGACATCTTATGATGTCCTAACTTAGCTTTCTATTGCAATATAACCTTGCGAGCAATAACCCTTTGTACAGCTGCGCTGAAGCTGTGCTGAAATATCAAAAATGGGTAATGCACAAAGATCTACAGAATGGTGTATCAAGCCTGTACTTAACCGTACCCTGCAATATCGTTTTTATCTACGTTTGCCCGACAGAAGCACAGCCCTGAAGCTTGGCTGAATTTCAGAACTCAAGCAATTTGCGTAGATATAGTTAACTGAATCCAGCCATGAGGCTTATGAGAAAGCTGTCAAGCAAAATTCACTTCTAAAACAGAAAAGTCATCTTCTAAGATGGAGCTTTTATTCAGCATTTGAGCTTTAGTTAGCAGCGGTTTAAGCGATGAAGACTGCTCTTCTGTATATTTTCTAAGAAATTCTTTCCAAGCGTTAAATCCCCAAATTTCATCCTTTTTTCCTGTAGCGATCTCAAAGACGCCGTCGCTGAAAAGGTAGAGGCGGCTTTGAGGTAAAACAGTGATTTTTTTGGCTTCAAACGGCATACCAGGAAATAATCCGATCGCAATACCATCGCTATCCAAGCACTGTGTTTGCCACCCCTCGTCAGTTGGCATAATCAGGACGCCGGGGGGATGTCCGGCAGTAGCGAACGTTAGCTCTCGGCTAACCGTATTGTATACACCATACCAACACGTAAAGTAGTCCTCGCCCTCCTCATTCACCTGAAAAACATCATTCAACGCCTGGAGAACGGTGTTGGGCTGATAGAAATCAGCATTTTGCAAAGTGCGCTGCCGCAGAATATTCAGAACTGAAACAGACAGTAGAGCCGATTTAACACCATGACCAGCCACGTCCAACAGATGAAACATTAGGTGTTCGGGATCTAGCCAGACATAGTCAAATGCATCCCCACCTAAAGTACTTGAAGGCTGAAAAAGCGTGCGCAATATGAGACTAGGCTCAGCTTTCGATCCCGCTGAGAACTGTTTTGAATCTTTTGGCAATAAGGATTCCACATACTTGGCAGCCTGCAGTAGTTCAGATTGCAGCAGCTGATTTTGCTGTTGAATTTGTTGCTCAGCTTGCTTACGCTTCATATACTGGCTCAACTGCCTACCCAAAATAGTTAGCAACCGCAGCAGGTCATGCTCAGGCGGTGAAGCCATTTGGCTAAAGAGAACAATTACGCCTAGCTTCTCGATGCCTTGACTCACTGGACAACTGAGTACCGAGGAAAAGCCAGCTCGCTCAGCAGCCTGTTTACGCACAAACGCATCATTCTGGAAAATGTTTTCCACCCAGACTGGTTCATCAGACTGCCAAGACTGACCGGGAATGCCTTCGTTCGGTTCTAAAGCCAGGGTCTTTGTAAAGTCAGCAAATTCTTCTAAAGATGGAATATTGGGATACCAACGTTCTCGACATTTAAGTTTTTGCTGAGAAGTATCCATTTGCCAAAACTCGCCGAACTGGAAGCCTAAACTACCGCATAAAGCCTGTAGAGAGCGGTGAATAGCTGCAGAAGTCTCCGCCGCATTGGAAAGTATCCGAGCAATGGCGTACTCCAAATTACGATACTGTTCACGAATGGTGCGATCGGTAATGTCATTGAGACGCCCTGAGATATCTATGACTTGGTTGTCTGAGTCGGTAGTTGCACATAGCTGAATTTCAACCCAGCGCACCTGTCCCTCTTGATTGAGACAGCGGCTACGGTATCTAAAACAGCGATTGGACTGCTGCCAGGCTTTATCAAACTGCACGCGATGCCGTCTGCGTTCAGCGGGATGCAAAAAGGCTTCAAACGGCATTTCTAAGCTACTTTCTACGCTGTAGCCCATAAGCCGCGACCAGACCGGATTGACAAAAATAAGACGCCCTTTTTTGTCAAGTTGAAAAATAACTTCTTGCAGACTAGTGATCAAAGAACGATATTTCTCTTCGCTTCGACGCAGGAAATGCTCCGCTTCCGCTGAGCGGATCAAGTGCCCTACGCGCCCAATCAGAATCGGCATCTGAACCGGCTTAGTAATATAGTCAGAGACGCCCGCCTCTAAAAAAGCCTCATCAACGGATGACTGGTCGTCTAATCCAGTCACCATCAAGATAGGAACGTATTTTCCTTCATCCAAATTTCGAATCTTTCGACAGCATTCAAAGCCACTCATGCCAGGCATTTTGGCATCTAATAACACCAAAGCAGGAGAAAGGCGCTGATACAGCTCTAGTCCTTCAATGCCGTCTTTTGCCTCAATAACCGAGTATTCAACTTTTTGCAACATCAGCCGCATGTACGTACGGGATACGGCATCGTCGTCAATCAGTAGAACTGTGTTTCTATAGTCATTCATAGCCAAAAGCTTGACGGATCAAACTTGAATGTTATATCTCGCTATTTTGCAAATCGCTCACCCTGAAAAGCTGCACCCTGTCTGGTTGCGAAAAAAGATGCTTACTTTACGTAAATCAACAGCATAGTTTGACTTTCTAAGTATTACCCTCTTTTTCTCTAACTTAGCGATCGAAACAAAATTCAGTATATTCCTGGAATGTGCTAAGTTTGATCGATTTCAAATTTTTAAGCAAAATCGCTAATGCCATTTCCTAAAAATCTCTTGGGTGAAACTATTCATCAACTTTGATTAAGTTCTATTCTTTGAGACAACGCGGGTATCTTGATGAAGAGGCAGTAGCTAAGTAGGACGGTAATGATGAATCATGACTACGATTTTCAATTTCCGCCCACGGTCTGGGTAGTCTCATCCGTTGTGGGGGGTATTTTGACAGGCTTGGGGCTGATTTGGAGTATGGAGTATTTGCGCGATCGCTGGTTCTTTGAGAGCAGCTTGCATCGTAATTCACCTGTCATCTTCACCCATGACGCGACAGTGGCTCCAAAAAACAGTAGCTTTAACTAAAGCCCAGATGGTTTAAATACATTCCTGAGCAAACTTGCTGCATCGTGATTTTCTAATTTCTGAATGAAATTGTGATACTTCCCCTTCAACCGAAAAGATGGGTCAGACTACTTTCGTACTGCTTAGTAGGTTTACTGATATCTTTCTTGACGGCAACCATTCCGGTACCCCCTGCTCCTGCGCAGAATAGTCAGGGTGGGCAGTGTAGTGCTATTACTCAGCCCTTGACGGCAGCGGAAATGGCCTACGCTCAGTCGGCTTGGAACTACTTTGTTGACAACGTTCAGCCTAATACAGGCTTGTCTAACTCAGCCGGCGGCTTTCCTTCAGGAACCTTGTGGGACTTAGGTAACTATTTAGCGGCGATGAATGCCGCTCTGTGGATGGGACTGATTGACCAGGCCGAATTTGACAGTCGCCTGAATCAGTTTTTGACGAGCCTGAGTCAGCTACCGCTGTTTGAAAATACGCTTCCTAATAAGGTCTATAACAGCGCTACGGGAGAGATAGTGGACTATGGCAACAATCCTCTAGAACGTGGGATTGGCTGGTCAGCATTGGATATTGGCCGCATCTTGGCAGCGTTTCATATTGTACGAACCTGTCATCCCCAATATGCTGACTGGCTAGCAGGAGTTGTTGATAGCTGGGACATTGCCGCCTCTGTGCAAGACGGGATGCTCTATGGAGCCACGGTTTTACCGAGCGGTGAAACCTTAAAAGTTCAGGAAGGACGCTTAGGATATGAAGAGTATGCGGCTCGAGGTTACGCCCTATGGGGCTTCGATGTGCCCCAAGCGGTAGCTTATGAGCCGTTTAAGTTCGTAGATATTTATGGGCTACAAATTCCGGTTGATACGCGCAACTATCAAGACACTAACGCAAATAATTACGTTGTCAGTGAGTCTTACATTCTTGATGCCATTGAATTTGGCCTGCAGGGAGAACAAGCGGATTTCGCGCGGCGCGTCTTTGAGGCTCAAAAGCGACGCTACGAAGACACAGGTTTGCTGACGGCTGTCTCTGAAGACAACATTAATCAGCCTCCCTACTTCCTTTACAGTACGGTTTTTTCCAATGGCGTGCCGTGGGCTGTCATTACTGAGGCAAATGAACTGCACCCCGAACTAAGAACTTTATGCACTAAAGCTGCATTTGGCTGGCGCTACGTTTACCCTGAGGACCCATACGCCCAACAAATTTTCGATCACGTCAAGGACACGACCAACTCAGGCAGGGGGTTTTATGCCGGTATCTATGAGTCTGGGCTGTATGAGGCTGAACCTCCCCTCAATGATATTTTGACCGGCAATACGAACGGATTGATTTTAGAAATCCTCTATTACAAGGCAAGAGGATTCCAACCTATGCTGTCGGACAGCGGTGTTCCGACCAGTTCTAGTGCAACTGTGCCTTTCACGCCGGATGAAAACACAGCGGGCAACCCACCACCACCATCAGCACCCACCACCGCGACCCCACCGCCACCGCAAGAAACCCAAATTCCACAGCCAATAGCCGCGACTGCGCCTCCTACTGTTGCAGCCCCGCGGCCACCAGAGACTTCCATTCCACCGGCACCACAAAGCATCGCGATCGCACCAATTCGTCCGGTTGGTCTACCGAAACCTGCCGCCTGTCCTCTGCCTCAGAAAACCCTAAGCATCACGGACAGGCGATATGCTGAGACAGCATGGCAATATTTTGAGGCTAACCATCAACCATCAGGTCTAGTACCAGATCGCAGCGATGTCAACGGCACAACTCTATGGGGCATCGGCGATTATCTCTCGGCCCTCCATGCCGCTCAGGCGATGGAAATCATCACCTTAGACAAGTTTGACGAACGCGTTCGCCACCTCTTAGGCGCACTACAGGAAATTCCTCTATTTGCCGGAGAACTCCCCCACCGGGCCTATAGCACATTAACACTGGACCCGATTGACTATGGTGGCAATGACTCACCAAGCGGTAATGGCTGGTCAGGATTAGACGTAGGACGACTGCTAGCAGCGCTCCATACGCTGAAAACTTGCCACCCAGAATATACCGATGTTGTGGATACTACGGTACTCGATTGGTCTTACCTGAGAGTTGTCCGCAATGGACGTATTGCCAACGCTCATTTAGATCAAAACGATCGCGGGCGCGATCGCATCCGCGTCAAACCGGCTGATATTTTGGGATACGAGGAATATGCTGCTAGGGCATTTCAGCTTTGGGGATTTAACGCCGAACGATCATCTGTTGGCGGAAACTACCTCACAGACAGTATTCAGGGACATGCTGTCCCCGTGCAGCGCTCTCAAGCTGAGCAGCGTAATCGACAAGAAGTCCTGAACACAATCAGTACGCCCTTTATTCTCTATGGTTTGGAGTTTGGCTTTGATCCCCAAATCAACACTTTAGTCCAAGAAATCTATCAGGCCGAAGCGAGTCGCTATCAGGAGACCGGGAACTTCAGCGCCTCTGGCACAACTTTGATTAATGAAGATCCCTATGTCGTTCACAGTACGCTTGTGTCAGACGGTCGGCCCTGGGTCGCGGTCGATGATACAGGAAATGTAATCGAAAAATCTCGGGTTGTTAGTACAGCCGTCGCCTTTGCCTACTACACACTCTTTCCTAATAGCCCGTATGGACAAGAACTGTGGCTGGCTACGCTCGATCTCTATAACCCACTCTTGGGATATTACGAAGGTTTTTACGAAAATGGTGGACGCCGGGCGATTGGCTTCACTGGCGGCACCAATAGCCTGATTTTGCAAGCATTGCTGCACAAAAACACGCACCGAAATCCATTGATTCAACCTCACGTCAATACCAACTCTCCTTGGTGGCAGGCAATTCGAGAAGGCGATCCCTTAGGCTTGGGGCTACCTGAAAGAGATCAGCCGACGATTGAGATGGTGGCAGATGGGCAAACAACCTACTGGATTGCTCGCAGCGCTACCGCTGAGACAGCCAGTAGCGCTGCTGCTGTACTAACGACCTCAAATACGCTGCCTAATGCCAATGACTTATCCACTCCGAACGGAATGGAAGAAATTGAAGCGGATGAAAGATTGCAGCCTGCTCCGGCGATCGCCCAGAACACAACGCCAGCAGTCAATCAGCCTAGCGCTACCCCCTCTTCAGCGATCCTCTCTTTTCCGCTTGCTACGGCAGCAGAATTGCCTAACAAAGAAGATCAGTCTGCTGCTCGTCTAGCTTGGACATATTTTGAAAGCAACTGGAACCCCAGTACGGGCATGGTCAATGGGGTTGATGGTTTAGACTGGGCAACCTGGTGGGATCAGGGCAGCGCTATTTTGGGCCTGCACGCAGCTTACCAATTAGGTCTTCTAGCTCAAACAGAGTTTGACAGCAAGATTTCGCGCTTGCTCAATACGTTACAGACCTTACCCCTACCCTCAACAGATCTACCCAATAAAGCCTACAGCACCAGCACGGCTGAGATGCGGACGCTGAGTAATCAGCCTGATCCTCAGGGAGGTAGCGGTTGGTCAGTAATGGACTTAGCCCGTTATTTTATTGCGCTACACACGCTTGAAGTTCATTACCCAGCCTATCGCGATCGCATTGAGCAGATTAACGCCCGCTACGACCTCAATAAACTAGTTAATGAAGGCTGGTTGTGGGGCAGCGGTTCTAGCCAAAATGGTTTGCAATATTGGCAGGAAGGTCGCTTTGGCTATGAGCAGTATGCCGCCTATGGCCTCAAACTTTGGGGCCTTGAAGCAGAAAATGCGCTCTATAATCCGCCAACCCAAACAGTCACTATAGATGGTTTTGAGTTTGTGATAGATCAGCGCAACCGCAGTAATTCCGGTGCCAGCAACCACCTAACCAATGATCCCTACCTGCTATGGGGCCTAGAAATGGGCTGGCCTGAATCTATTCAGCCTCAAATTGACAATTTACGCAGCATTCAGGCTAATCGCTATGCCCAAACGGGTATTCTGACAGCAGTCAACGAAGATTCCTTAGATCGCGAACCCTACTTTCTCTATTACAGTATTTACGCTGACGGGCAACCTTGGCCTGCTTTGACCGTGCGGGGGCGCAGCCATCCCGAACTGCGCTTTTTAAGTACAAAGGCGGCATTTGCTCTCAGCAGTCTTTTTCCTGATGATGACTACTGCCAAATTTTACGGCGCTCAGTCCAATCTCTAGCTGACGTTGAGCGAGGCTATCTGTCAGGTCGATATGAAAATTCAGATCTAGGCCCTAATCGAGCTATCAATGTCAATACCAACGCCATCATTCTTGAAAGCTTGCTATATCAAAACCGGGGGGGCCGTCCGCTCACTTATCCTGCTTAAAGAACATGAACTGCCAATCCTTTAATCATAGATTTACCAAACCCATTGCGGGACTACTCGTTGGGTTATTAACCGCTAGTTCCCTAACGGCTTGCTCAGGTTCTATTCTCTCGGCATCGCCTCAGAGTTCTAGCAGCTCTGCTACCGCACCACTCCCCTCTACAGAATCGAATCTAGCCTGTAGCGAATTATCAACTCCCCTTTCAGAACAGGAACGCGAGTTTGCAGCTGTTGCTTGGCAGTACTTTGTTAATAATCGGCAGCCAGAGACTGGATTTACCAATGCAGCCGACCAATTCCCCTCAGGCACGCTCTGGGATCAAGGCAATTATTTGATGGCGCTAAATGCAGCCGTCTGGTTGAAACTAATTGACCAAGCCGAATTTGACGCCCAGCTCAATCAGTTTTTAACCAGCTTAGGAGAAATACCGCTTGTTGATGATGCTTTACCCAATAAGGTCTACAACAGCGCTACTGGAGAGATGGTGAACTATGATAATGAGCCAACTTCAGAAGGTCTCGGCTGGTCAGCGTTAGATATTGGTCGATTGCTGACCGCTCTTCATATTGTTCGGACTTGCCATCCCCAATACGATGACTGGATTTCGGGCATTGTTGCAGGCTGGCAAGTTGCCCGTTCTGTTGAAGCGGGACAGCTCTATGGGGCAATCGTAGAATCCGATGGCAAAATCGTACGGCTTCAAGAAGGGCGGTTGGGATATGAAGAATACGCTGCTCGGGGATATGCTCTTTGGGGATTTGATGTGACCGAAGCCTTAAGCCTTGAGCCGATGAAACGAGTGAATATTTCTGGGGTTGAAATTCCAGTGGATACGCGAGATTATGACTCGACTAATGCCAATAACTATGTCGTCAGCGAGTCTTACATCTTAGAAGCGATTGAATTTGGCTGGGATACTGAATTGGCTAGCTATGCAGAAGCGGTATTACAAGCCCAGGAAAATCGCTACGAAAAAACGGGTCAGCTAACCGCTGTTTCAGAAGATAATATCGATCAAGCTCCTCATTTTCTATACAATACTGTGTATGCAAACGATCAGCCTTGGGCGGTAATTACTGAAAAAAATGAGCCTTACCCGGCGCTGCGGACAGTGAGCACCAAGGCCGCATTTGGCTGGTACTATCTTTTTCCGGAGAAGCCCTACACGCTGAAGCTTATTAATCTTGCAGAAGATCTGCAGTCTCATAATGAGGATGGCTTTTATGCTGGAATCTATGAAGAGACGGAAGATATTAATACTATTCTGACAGGTAATACTAATGGTCTCATTTTAGAGATTCTCTATTACAAAGCCTTGGGGGGAAAACCAATTTTAGAGGTAGCTAGTAAACAGCGTTAAACTCGTCGGTGGAGTCGCCCCCGGCGATGGCTAAATATCAGGTAATGAACTGCCCTGAAATTCAGGAAGTGGCTCAAACCTTTGTCACTGCTAACACCTATGACCGTTGTGGCGTCCCTCTCAGACAAGGTCTATCGAACAGGACGAAAGGCCACCGATGAATTTAAGCAGCGAATGCCGATTCTCTTCGACGAGTTCTTGCCAGGATGAAACTATGTGGCAAGCCCCAAGCTACCTAATTCTGGATATTATTCAATCCTCATCCCTTAGCTTGTATAAAGCTCTGTTGAATGAGCGATCGCTTTCCAAAATTAACCTCTATAACTAAGGTTATTTATTGGGAAAAAGCACACTTCATGATTTTTCGCACTGGCACGCTCATTGCGCTTAGCGGATTTTTGGGTGCGGTTTCAGGGCCGATTCCAGCTGGAGCAGTTCATCATCCGCGTTTCAGCTCAGCAGCTTGGCAGACTGACGGGTGGATAGCTCAGGAGCCGTCAGAATTTGAATACGAGGAGTTTGACTTCTGGGCTGAGCAGTGCCGGCTGCTGAGCGAAGATACTGACTATACAAAAACGTTGGAAACCTGCGAGCAGGCGATCGCCCTAGAGCCAGACGAGGACAATATCGATCTGTGGGCAGCCCGCAGCTACGCGCTGTTTCAACTGGGGGAGTATTTAGAGGCGATCGCCTCCTATGGCCGCATCCTGCAGGTAGCGCCACGAGATTCCATTTCCCTGGCCTACCAGTGCGCCGCCTTTTATCAGCTCAACCGCTATGACGAAGCCGTAGATACCTGCGAATCAGCTCTGCAAATCAATGGTAGCTGGAGCGATCGCTCCCCGGCCATAGCCTGGTACTACCGGGGTCTGGCGCTGCAATCATTGGGCCGTTTAGAAACAGCCTTGGACTCTTTTGAAAGGGCCTTAGCGGTAGAGCCGGAGGACGTGATGGCCAAAGCTGGGCTATGTGTTTTAGCCACTGAGCTATATCCCTACGCAGATGAAGTGCCCCAGGTCGAGCGATGTTCCCTCAATCTGGCTGTAGATACCTATGAGCAGGCGCTAGCAGTGAATCCTGATGACGCAGCGCTCTGGGTGGAGCAGGGACTGGCCTTAGAGCAGCTAGGTGATTATGAACGAGCCCTGACCTCCTATGAGCGGGCGATCGCTCTGCTACCAGACTATTCCCTGGCGCTGGCGCATCAGTGTGCTGTGCTAACTGAGCTATCGGAGTATGAGGCGGCGGCAGCAGCCTGCGAAGCGGCGCTGCAGGGTAACAACAATTGGGGCCGCGCTGGGGAGGCAGCCGGTTCTGCTTACGGCTGGGCGCAGCAGGGTGCCGCGCTAATTGGCCTAGGGGACTACGAAGCAGCGCTGGCAGCGGCAGAACGGGCGATCGCCATCAAACCTGACTATCCAGCGGGTTGGAACAATCAGGCTGTGAGCCTGTGGCATTTAGACGATGCGGCAGCAGGCTTAGCCAAAATTGAACAGGCGCTGACGCTCTATGATGAGCTGTTGAGTTTGTATCAGGACGATCGCAACATACCCGGAGAAGCTTTTGAGCGAGATTACGCCGAGCTTCCCGTCTTTTTTCACAGAGGGCGTATTCTAGCGCTGTTTAACCACGGGCGGATTTTAACTTCGCTGGATGATTTTGACGGAGCGATCGCGGCTTACTTGACCGCTATTAGGCTCCACGCTGAGCAGCACCGGACCTGGGGATTCCCCTTGCTAGATCAGCCGCTCCTGGCTAACCTCTACGCCAACCACGCAACGGCTCATATTCTCTCACCTCAAATCATGGAGAACAGTTGCGCCCAGCGCAGCGGGCAACTGGAAAATGCTATAAGCTCTGCCAGCAACGCTGCCAACCTTCATCCCGATGCCTTTGCCAACCAGTACACCCTGGGTCTGGTACAGCTCTATAGCTGTAACTACTGGTCAGCCCGCGAGGCTTTTAAGGCTGCCCTAACGCTAGAACCGGAAAACGTCTACGCTGTGACCGGCTTGGGTATTGCCCTAACTGGCTTGCAAGCCCGCCAAAGCGCCGTCGAAACCTTTGAACAAGCCCTGAATCTAAATCCGGACTATACGCTAGCCCAGAGCTGCCGCGACTACCTACTGCTAGCCTCAGCCGAAACGGCTGGTGGCTTTGGTGAATGCACCCAATGGCTACGGTAGGCTAATCCACCCCGTCTACAATTTCTAGCTCGTAGGTACAAAAAGCGGGCTTTTCCTGCTCAATAATGCTGCGCACTAGGGCTTCGTCTATCTCCCTAGCCTGCTCTGCTGTAGCAGGCCGTAGCACCACCGAAAAGTGAAAAGACCGCCCGCCGCCTAAGGTTGGCTCGTCAGCTAGCACCACGTCTCCCAGCGTAAACTCAATCTCGCCAGCATCTTTAATTTGAATATGGTCTTCGCTCAGCGGCAGCCCCGTACACAGATGCAATGCAAACTGCAGCCCCCGACGGCTGCCGCGCCACTGATACAGCTCCACGGCATGACGAATCAACCGCCGCTGCTGCTTGAGTTTCCAGCGCGGATTCATCGGCCAGGCAACCCACTCGGCCAGAAACGGCAACAGCGCTTTGGGCGCCGTCAGCGGGTCAAGATAGGCCCAAAACGTATCAAGCGTTTGCACCGTGGGGTCAAATGCCTGCTCAAAAATTGTCAGAAACCGGCCTAGAAATTCAGACTGCTGGTAAATTTCTGGCAAAAAATCAAGATAGCCGCACAGGGGCCGGACGTGAAAGCTGACGGCCTGATAGCCCACCAGCTGCTCTCGATCTGTCTGGGGCCGACTGGCGTAGAGATAAAGCTGGCCTTGGTATTGTTGTTCTAAAGCTTCCTGAGCGACTAATGCGGCTTGCTCTTCAAAGAAATCTGCTGGTACCTGAAAGGTAATATTTTTTTGCAGTGTCTGTTTAGGGGACAGCACAAAGGGCTGGGTTTGCCAGGGCACGTCGGGGCTAGCTGGCGATCGCCAGTCTAGTTCGGCGCCATTGAGATAAATCCAGTCGGCCGGAAAGTTATTTTTCAGCTTCAGCGTGAGCTGTAATTCCTGATTACCCAGGTTTTGTAGCCGCACGCCAAATTCTCCCAGCTTGCCTGGCAGCAGCACCAGATGAGTTGTGGCCTGCTCCGAGCCAGTGCCAAAGGGGACGACATCCACGGCTACGGGCATTTCAGCCGAAATGACATCCAGGCTGACTGTGGGACGTGGCTGGGAAGATGAAGTCATAGCGTGCTTAGGTGATTAGCTCGATTACGTGACCTGTTTCTAGCTCGTTATCCGCCCAAGAACAGGCCACTTCCAGCGGGCTGAGCGAAATCACCCCCTCTGGAATTGGCAAGCTGAGCCAGCGTCGTTCTTCACCGTATGGGCGCAGGCTAAACAGCTTTACATGCGCTACATAGCTCACCGTAGGTAGGCTCTGCAATAGCGCAATAATATCGGAGACCTGCACCGCTCGGCCCAACGGCCAGCCAGTTTGCTCAAAGCCGCCGGTAATGGGATTGAGAAAGTGATAGAGGGCTGCTTTGATCTGGGGGCTGACTTCAGCGGCAGCTTCTGGATTTCTGTATTGGGGTTGCAGCAACACTTCGGCCACCACCTGCACACCGACGAGCTGAGGCGGCTCTGGCTGCACTCGAATGCCGAGGGCTTTGTGCAAGTCAATTTGACGCGTTAGCTCCCGTTTTAGGGTATCGTCGAGTAAAAACTGGTCGGGATGAATGCCTCGCTCTAGCGATCGCGCTTCAGTCGGCAAGTCGGGAATCACCAGCAGCCGCACAACGCCTGGCGTGGTTAGATCTGGCAGCGTTATTGTGTGGGCGCGGTAGATAGGGCGGGGTAGCTCCAACCGGCGGGCCAGATGTTCAAAATCTTCTGGCGTCAGCGCCGTCTTGCGGGTGCGCAGCAGGGCTGGAACTCGCATCACCGCGTCGTCTAAAGATTCGGCATCAAGACCACCTTCCGCTCTGACATAATTGATGACGCTTTTGACGTAGGGAATCGAAGTTTTCATCACCGTCAGCTTTTCAGCCTGTAGGTTGCCGCGACTGCCGCCTCCCACTCGGTAGCGGCTCATATAGATTTCAGCGCCTAGCGGCGGCACTTTGCCATATTGCCTTTCTAAAGCGCGATCGTCTGGATCGAGAACTGCCGGTAGGGCGGCGCTATCAGGGGCCTGGGGGGAGCGCGATCGCACGGGGCGTCCCCAAGACTGTAGCCGGCTGCGCTCATAGGTTTGCTGGGCAATCTGGGACGGCTCGCGGATTAGGGGACCAAACTGGACTGAGCCGGTTTTAGAATCTAGCAGGTAGTGGCAGGTTTGCTCATTCGAGTCGGCCAAGTCGGACACTTCTTGCCAGTCTTCACGTTCGCCATTAGGCAGCCTCAGCCAAATATGCTCTTCCGGCAGGCGGCTGAGTACCGACTGGCCCTCTAGCTCAAAGACCTGTCCTGGCTTGCCGTCGCTGACACCCAGAAACTCCTCGCTCACCTGCACGCACTCACTGGCCGACACGGTGCCGCCAATCGATCGCACCTGCAGGCCGATAATTTCGGGCGATCGCTCATAGCCATACTGATCCGGCGCAGAAATTTCATACACGCAGCGAATCCACTGGCCCTGATAGCCCCCCCACTCAGTCACCGGCCAGTGCTGGGGCAGGTGCAAAATCACGTCGGCTCCTTCCTGCTCCGGGTTGGGTGCGGCCTGACCGAGCTTGTCAAAGCTGAAACCTTTAGTACGATCGTCCTGTTGCTGGCGCAAAATGCCGTCTACCCAGCGATCGCCGTTCCAGGCTTGCCACCTAAGCGGCGGATTGTCAGTGTTGATGCCGGTGGTCACGGCAGCGGGGCCGCGAAAGGTAAAAGCGAGGATATTGCCCGCGATCGCATCGGTAGGCAGTTCGGTTTCGGCGCTAGCGGGCCGGTGCAGCCCTGCTGGTTCTAGAACTAAATAGAAGCTACTGCCGGGCTGACAGGGTTCAAACAGGTTAATGGCTACTGCTAAATTACCCCACTGCCGCGTTTGCTCAGGGACTGAATTGCGGAAGCGGTTGCTTAAATTCTCTGCTGTAGGGCGATCGCTGAGGGTGGGCGATCGCAGCAGGTGCTTGATCTGCGGCTGCCCAATGATCAGCGCCTGGTCTGTCGTGAAAATGATCGCTTCCTGGGTTGCGGTACGGACGGTAGCTACTTCAGTCCCCGCTGGAATGCTTTTTGGCTCAGCTTGGGCTTTGGTGAGGTAGAACGTCAGCGCAGTTTGGGCCGGACGCGGTGGCTGCAGGCGAATACCGAGCAGCTCCAGCAGCGCCACGTAGTGACGGCGGGGCACCTGATTAAAGCGGTAAAGCATCTGGTGTACAAGCCAGGAAAACAGCTCAATCAGGGTGATGCCTGGATCGCCTGGGTTGTAGTTAGTCCACTCTGGGCAATAGCGCGGAATCCGCAGCAGGCACTCTTCGACTAGCTCTTCAAAGGTGCGATCATCTAGGTTGGACTTGGGGAGTTGGGGCAGAAACTTCGCTGCTTCTAAATACTCAGGTTCCATAGTCAGCCGTCTCTTCTCCAGGGGGCAGTAGGTAGAACGGATACACCAGGCTACGGGTGTCGTAGCTGTCTTTGGGTTGATAGATAATGTTGATATTCACCTGACCGCTGGTGGGATCTGGCTCGGTGACAATGTCTCGCAGATAAATGCGCGGCTCCCACATTTCTAAGGCTTCTTGCACATAGAGGCGAATCAGCAGCAACACCTGGGTATTCATTGGCTCAAATACCATCTCAGATAGGCGAGAGCCAAAGTTAGGCCGGTAGACCCGCTCACCGAGTTTAGTCCCCAGAATAATGCGGATGGATTCTTCTAGGTTGACCGTACCGCTGCTGAGTTGCAGGCTACCCTGCACGTTGGTACTAATGGGAAAGGCTATACCGGCACCAATGTAGTCGTTGGGTAGAGGGTTGAGACTAGAGGGCATGAGGCATTGAGAGCGATCGCATGACTCAAAAGTTGATTAAGGGTAACATGCAAATCTTGGATAGGGACTATGATTCAAACATCTTTAAGTAACGAGAGAATTGTGCAAAAGGCGATGTGGTACTAAGACTCAACTAAGGCGATCGCGGCTTCGGCGTTCATGCCGTATTTAATGACGGCTTCAATTCCAGGAAGATATTGATCCATTGTGAGGACACTGGTATAAACAAGCTGTTTGATTGAGGCTTGGGAGAGGCGATCGCCCTCAACGTCAAGGCTGGTTTTGTAACGGATTTCGCCATCACCGAAGTCAAGTTCAAAGTTGCCGATGATTAAGCCGTAGTTGGCACGGGTGAGAAACTCGGCCATTGGCGGGCGGCGATCTGGAGGTGAGGTGATGGGGCTGATGGAATAGAAGACGGCTTGCTGCTGTTGTTCTCTGGCTTGGGCAATGCAGTTCCATTGGCCGTTGTTGCCTGCAAAGGCTAGGCGGAGGGAGGTTTCGCCTTTGAGGCGAGTGAATGACCAGTCATGGAGGGATATCCAGCAGATTTGGTTGCGCGTAGGCTTCAGGGCAGGCTTGCGGCGCTGCCGGTTCGTCTATATCTGTCTCAGCTTCAGCGGCAAAAGGACGCTTTTGAAACAGCGGTGATGGGGAGGATTGGGGTTGGCTGGAGAACTTGGTGGTAAACTGCCGACTGTCCACCATGTGTGCGTCCTCGGAGTGCTGCGATCGCGATTCAATCCCTACCTGCGGCCATACTCGTCGATCAAACTACTTCTTCAGCTCAGTTTCTTTTTTCTCCTCTGGCTCAAGCTTAGTTTTCAGCTCGTCCTTCTTCTCCTCTTTTTTCTGAATCTCTTTGTCGGCTTCGGCTTCAACGGCTTCGGCTTCAGCTTTAGCTTGGAGCTGCTCCTGTTCTTCATCGCCTACATCTTCAATGGCGGCGATCGCCTCATCTTCTTGCTTGGCCTGCACCGCTTCTTCTTTTTCCTCATCCGGCAGCGCAGATTCTTGAGGCATCAGGTTCAGCTCATCCTGCCGCTTTTCAGCGTCCATTTGCTGGCGCTGCAGGGTGCCGCGAGGTGGTTTCAGGTTGGCTTCGTTTTGCCGCATCTGCACAGACCCCGTACCAGCAGCCGCTTGACTACCTGTCGGCGGATAAAGGGGAATGTCCATCACACCCGGACTGGAACGGGCAATGCGATCTTGCTGGGCCTGGTTGATATCGGGAGCGGCGCTATTCATTTCAGTCGGAAAAGGCCGCGGCGCAAAGCGCGATCGCCTCTGCCCAGCTTGCTTAGTTTTACCAACTCCTGAGCCCCTACGTCTTGCTTGAATTTGTCTTTTCATGAGCCATCCCCGTTGTTTCAGGTACTAGACTTCAGATCATTTCAGAGCAAAGAAACGATGTTCAGCCGCCGATCTGCACGTTAGGGCACCCGCTTGTAATACTATTTGGTGGGCCTAAAACTTCCAAAATCATGTCGCCCTGACGACACGCTGGCAAACCATTGATCATTACCGTAGCGCTGCCCGTAATAACGACACCCGGTCCATCAACACAAAAAGGTACAGGAGAAGGTTGAACGCAGGCATGAATGTCAGCCCCGCCGCTCATACTAGCGAGCTCAGCGGCTGCTTCCTCCTGCTGTGCAGATTGCTCTTCTTCGGTCGGTCCTTCTTCACCTTCTTCAGGTTCCGGGGGTGGTTCTTCGGTTGGGGGTGGCAGAGACGCTACTGCGCTCAAAGGAATACCTCGCCAGGCGGGTTGACCGCCGATCATGACGTTCAAACTGCCTGGTCCTCCGGTCAGAACTGGGGGAGTGAGATGGGCTACGGTATCGCCAATTCTAGCTGCTGATTGTCCCATTTTGTTTCTTTCCTCCGTACTTATTTAATAATAAATAGAATACTGTTAATTCAAATAAATCATATTTCCCCTAACCGTAATATTGCCATCAGCGGTAATATCCATATCTTTTTTGGCGCTGATCTTCAAATTTCCGGTTGAGCTAATACTGATGCTGCCATCACTATCGTTCAGATAGATTTGATGCCCTCCTTTAGTAGTAATTTTTACACCTGCTTTACTGTTGCCTTTGTCCTCCTCAATAAACTGAATCTGGTGTCCCGTGCGGGTTTTGAACGTACGCAAACGTACCTGGCCGTCGCGGATATTATCTGCTACAGAATTAGGCGGTGTATCTTTACCGTTCCAAACTCCACCTAACACGTAGGGGCGATGAATATTGCCATGCTCAAATGCAATTAAAACCTCGTCATCAATTTCTGGCAAACAGTCAAAACCGCGATTATTGGCCGCTCCAATACTAACAACCCTTGCCCAGTTGCTGTTGTGATCCTCGGTCAAAGTTGGCAGTTTCACCTTAACGCGGCCTAGCCCGTCTGGATCTTCATTGTCGGTCACAATGCCGACCAAAAGCGTTTGTCCTGGGCGCAAACGCGCTTCCGGCGCTAGCGTAGTCAGCAGATCGCCACTGCGCAACCCCCGCACGCAAAATTCTGTTGTGTAAACCCTTTCAGCGTAGACATGGCGAGTTTCTGTGACATAATATTTGCCGCTGTAAGGGCCTAAGTCTTTTAGTTCAATGAAAACGCCGGGGCGGATTTTGGGATTGCCTTCGCCTTTAGCATCTGCAACGATAAATTGACCGCCGAGTTCGTTGCAAAGGGCCTGAGCGATCGCGTCTGCTTCTTTAGGCTTAAAAACTGGCTGATCTACTACGATCATTCTTGGCTCCGCTTTCATACCGTCAAAAGCCGTGTTCACATCATTGCTTCTTTTTTCATTCTGAAAATTTTTCTGTTTTTGAATTTCTGTATCCGTAATCAGCTTTTCAGACTTAGCTGTTGAGATAATGGGCTTTTTTGTGATGTAATCCCAGGCGCGTACCTCAACTTCTTGTACTTGCTCAGTGCTAGTGAGCCGCACGCGAAAGCTACGAATATCCTTGAGCCAAACTAGTTCAAAAGGATCGCTAGCGTCGGGCTTACGAAAGTTGAGCTTGCCGTCTTGGATAAATAACTCAAAACCAATTCGATTAGCCCGCTCTCGCAGAAACTCCATGTTGGTTTGATTTTCTTGGAATAGATAGTCATGAGGCTCGCCGCTATCATCAACTGTAGCGAGGTCAATGCCATTTTCTTTCGCAATTTTTTCGACGGCATCGCTGTCAGTCAAATTTTGAAAGGAGCGATTGTAACGACCGCGATGGAGTCGATGCGAGACGTCATAGCCTCTAATGATAATAGGGGCTTGCGTCCGTTCGGTAAAATGCGCTTCGATAGACGTAATTTCTCCCTGAATGAGGGGAGTATCTTCTTGCTGCTGACCACTTTTTTTAGAAGATTGCTCCTCCGCCTGCGTCAGACTGGGGTCAAAGCCAATGGAAACAGTATCGCCAATTTCAAGCTGTTTGACCTTGCGCCAAGGTTCATCCTGATCGGTTCCTGGCTGATAATCATTGCGGATGACCAGCGTAAACAAACCTGGACGATGCAAGCTTTCTTCAACAGTAATTTGCAAAATGTTTTCTGCAAGCTCTGTTTCAGCTTCTTCATCGTTAATTTTCAGGACAGGCAGGGCACGGTAGTTAACAGTCATAGCCGGAATACTTTGAATATAGAGCTAAACTTAAATAAAAAGAGAAAATCTGCCTAATCAACGCTTTTGCTTACGGCTTTTCTGATTATCAGTTTTCGGTGTCGGTTTAGCAGAAGGAGAACTAGAACTGTTGTCAGGTCTATCAGTTTCAACTAGGGTGAGACTATCAATCACGGCTCTCACAGGCGTACCGTCTGCTAGAAACTTAGTTAGCTTGTAGTTCAGCTTTTCAATAAAGCAATAGTCTAAATATGTTTTACCCCAGGTGAAAGTATAAACGGGTGGTTTTTGCTCCTTTTGCTCTTCACTAACAAAATGAACGGCTGCTTGTAAATCTTTAATATGCTCTTCAAAAACGTCTTTGCCTGATTCGTAAGTGTCGAACAAAATATTCGAAATAGTTATTTTTTTAGGCGGTATATTCGAGAAATTGACTTTTTGTTTACCTGTTCGCTGCGATCGCGCGCCTGGATTAGACGAAGTTTCCACGGTATTCTCAAAGGCTAGTTCTTTGGGATTGAACATAAACTTGATTTCTGCGGCTTTCCCCTTTTCCCAGGGAGTTAAGGTAGCTTTTGCGACTTTTGTCATAACGGTCTCCTGCGTTAGAGTGAGTGACTGAGGAAATAAGGTTGACGATCTTTGAGCAGTTCGAAGTGATCGCGATACAAGGCATAAACTGTCTGATACAAGTCCGATATGTTCTTGTCGATTACTAAGCTATTGGCCTCTAGTTCAAGCCAAAGCTGCCCCGGCTGACTCAGCCCTTGTCCTGCTTCTGTTTTTGCTGCTGCATCTGACCAATCGCACGGTGCCGTCTGGTCTATCCACAGCGAGGAGCTAGTTGAACGACCATAGTGAAACTCTTGCTCAATTTCTAAGCGCGATCGCAGCAGGCTATACATAACGCGCGCCAGAATTTCTAGCTCCGCTTCCCCGATGGCAACCGAGCTACGCTGTCCGGGTATAGGAGGCGTAGAACTGTCTGATGCTGGTGCGATCGCTTCTACCGCACTCTCTGGAATGTCCGATTCCGTTTCAGTTGTCTCTGCGATCGCTGTTTCAGGTGCTGATGGCTCAGGGGTGATCTTTTCAACTTCCATATCGGCCTCTAACTGAAACTGGTCCTGCCAGGACGCTGTAGCGGGGGGGCTGCTGCCTAGGCTGAACTGGGTTTGCCAAGGTTCATCTGTGGCTTCGATGCGGCGCTGGAGGGGGGAACGGGTGCCGAGGGGATGGGTGAGGTAGCGGTGGGGAAGGGGAGGAGAGGGGAGAGTTGGAGAAGGTGATGGAGCGGGCAGGGGAGCGGGCGATCGCTGGATTGGGGACTGGTTGTTATGGGCATCAGGCGGGGATAGAGCGGGCGATCGCTGGGCTAGGGGTTGGTTTTCTGGATTAGGTGAAGCTGGGAGTTGAGGTGTTGGATTGGGCTGAGAAGGCGTGAGTGAAATGGGGGATTGTAGCTGTGGGGATGGCGTCTCTGGCGATCGCGGTTGAATAGATTCAGCA
>NZ_JASATW010000046.1:0-23189 GCF_030405905.1 Sphaerothrix gracilis Ecp01 | reverse complement strand
GTTCAACTTCATGTTCGTCTTCCAGGCAGAGCACAACATTCTGATGCACCCCTTCCACATGCTGGGAGTAGCCGGTGTGTTTGGCGGAGCGCTCTTCAGTGCGATGCACGGTTCTTTGGTGACCTCCTCTCTGGTGCGTGAGACCACCGAGACCGAGTCTCAGAACTACGGATACAAGTTTGGTCAAGAAGAAGAGACCTACAACATCGTGGCGGCTCATGGCTACTTCGGTCGTTTGATCTTTCAATATGCCAGCTTCAACAACAGCCGCGCGCTGCACTTCTTCTTGGGTGCATGGCCTGTGATTGGAATCTGGTTCACGGCATTGGGTATCAGCACGATGGCGTTCAACCTGAACGGTTTCAACTTCAACCAGTCAGTGATTGACAGCCAAGGTCGTGTGATTGGCACCTGGGCGGACGTATTGAACCGTGCGAACCTGGGTCTGGAAGTAATGCACGAGCGCAATGCTCACAACTTCCCGCTAGACCTAGCTTCTGCTGAGGCACCTGAGATCATCGGTTAATCCAGCTTGATTGACTGATTGTTTCTAAAGCTTGAGAAGCCCCTCCGCGATCGCGGAGGGGCTTTTTGCCGTCAAAGCCCAAAATCGCAGCTCGCTACTTTGGTAGCCCAAACTTGTAAACGCTGTTAACAGTGTCAACGCTGATGGGGAGCGATGTTGTAGTGATCGCTCCTATTCTTTTTAAAGAGAGCGATTCTCATTAGTCAGCAATTTTCTTAGCGGAATCTACGGAAAAACGCTGAAACGCCTGAAAACTGATTAAACTCAGGTTCTTATTCTTTCTGAATAAGAACTATCGGAGTTTGGGTTCAAGATGCCGAAGGTCAATCGCAAAGGGCAAGCTGAAGTTTTAAGTCAGGAGCAGTTGCAGCAGCTCTGGAGCGAACTTAACTTTCCGCACGCTTTGATCACTCAATTGGCCTACTACACGGGAAGCCGCATCAGCGAAATCTGCTCACTCAAGGCTGAAGATGTCAGCGCCGGTAAGGTGGTGATCCGCCAGCACAAGACCGAGCGCACAAAAGAAGTTGTGATAGTGCCCCCGTTAAAGATGGCGATCGCCTCAGCGCCTCTCCCCTCAACCGGATATCTCTTTCCAGCGGCGACATGGACAAGGGCAACGGTCAAGCGCTATCGGATTCAGCGCCATAGCACCGGCGGCCATCACTTTGAGCAGGTGGGTGAATTAGGCCCGCGCCCGCATATCAGCACTCGCGCCGTGGATAAGGCGTTGCGGAAAGCCTGTGACATGCTTGATTTGGAGGGAGTGAGCACGCATACCTTTAGGCGATCGCTAGCAACGCATCTCTATGATGCGGGGGTACCGCTGCGGCAAATTATGGAAATTACCGGGCACGCGAGCTTGGCCTCGTTGACGAGCTATCTGAATATTGAACAACGGGCAGCGAGTGATGCGCTGCTGAGTTTCTTTGCGACTTGATAGGGAGATAGTGAGGTTTGAGTAGTAGATGACCCAAGACCTACGCTAAGCACCTTTAGTTCTATGTACCAATTGGCCTAGTGTTCAATTAGTACGTCTCATTGAGACTGAGAATGCGAAAAGCAGTGTCTTTTAAGTCTTTATATACCAATAGTTTCAGCCTTAGCGTAGGTTTCTGTTCCATTGTTCCTCAAACTCTGATACTGAGCGCTAGATTTAGACACTCGTTCGCTTTTCTATATCTGTATTTCTTTATTTCTGTAAATACGGAAGTAAAGAAATACGATTACCCGTAATTCTCTTCCAACAACTCCCGCAACATCTCTATCATTGTTACCCCCTCCATCACTGCTTTACCCTTAATCTTCCGGTGTAGAGACTCTGGTATGTCGAGCGTTAGGCGCTTGAGCTTTTCCTTGGATTCTTTAGCCTTGGGCGGCATTGGTTCAGCCTTATCAGTAGGGGGCGTCTCTGGTTCCGTTCGGACTTCGCGCGTCTCTACCCAATCATCGAGATTTGCTTGAGGTTTAGGTTGGGATCCAAAGGTAACTTTCTTACGTGCCATTGTTCAGCTCCAATAGCTCATCAGCTAGCGCCATGATTTCTTTAGCAGCTTGTCCTTTTGGATCGGTTTCTAGAACGGTCTGCCCAGTGGCTGCTGACTCAGCAAACGGTACTCGCTGACAGACTTGCGATCGCAGCACCGGAATATCAAACCCAGACAGCGCTTCTACCACATCGCGCCCAATCGCTGTATTCACGATTTTACGATTGATCGCAAATACAGATTTAAGTTTTTCCTTAAATACAGAAGCTTCTCGAAAAAGGTCGATCACTTCTTGAGCGGCCCAGACATCGTAGGGCGAAGGCTGAACGGGAATGAGAACGAGATCGGCAGCGGCGATCGCAGAGCGGGCCAGCTCACTTACACGCGGCGGGCCATCAATGACGACATGGTCATAGTTCTTCGCCATCTCTGGTAGGTCACGGTGAATTGTCGGACGGTCTAAACCCACAACGCTGAAGGGCGGCTTATCTTCTCGTGCGGCGGCCCAGTCTCGCGCCGAGCCTTGCGGATCAGCATCAACGAGCAGCACCAAAGCCCCTTTAGTCGCTAGGGCGTGGCTGATGTGAACCGCTAGAGTTGTCTTACCGACACCCCCTTTCTGATTCTGGACTGAGATAATCATGATTTCTGTTTTTCTTTATTTCTGCAAATCTGTTTTTCCTTATTTGCAGTGAAGCGTATTTGAAGAAAGTTGCTATTGCGATTTTATGGTGAAAGGTAGTTCAGGATTTACGAAAGCCTTTCAACTTTCCCAGCACCCTCAGATTCAGCTTTGCCTAGGCGAATAAACTTGTAGCCGTAACGCTCGAATTCCTGACCACTCAACGTACTCAGTCCTAGAAGGGCAGCTAGCTCACTGGTCGGCAACCACCATCCCCGCTCTACAGTTCGGTCTAATAGTTCATACCGGGCTAGAGGTTCACCTTGCTGCAGTGCTTGCTCGATAGTGGTCACTAGGGTGGCTCTGCCGGGGCAATCGCATCACCAAACCACTCCTTCTTTTGTATGGTGCCGTTGTCTGGTGTTTTGTATAGTACTGCCTCAATACTTGTTTCGGTGGCTCCAGCAACTTGCTCAACGGCTTCTTCAGTCATTAGCCCCTCCCAAGTGATTAGCCGATACATTTCATCGAGGCAACCTAATACAGCTTGATTGACGTAAGACTTCACCCCAATTTTGAAAGGGGCTAGCTAGGATTTTGAGCTTTGAGCGCGTTGATTCTTGCATAAATCTGCGATCGCCGCCTAAACAACACGCTTAAGACTCTAGCTCCCAGCTTGATCGAGCTGGGGGTTTTGCGCATGTGATCGTCTTTCTTCCTCAGCTTCTCGATATCTACCCTGTCGGTTCCTACCTTTAGACACATGAGCCGCTAGTCAGCTTGCTCTCAGATTTCTCAGGAACCCGTTAAGCCTTTCTCAGGTTGCGGTCAGAGAAGCCTCAGAGAAGCCCCGCATAGTAGGACTCAAGATGATTGAAGTCAAAAACGCAAACTAAGGAGCTAAATCATGAAACGCATCACCTTCGCTATCTTCTCTCTCGCCCTCTCTGCTGCAGCTATCTCTCCGGCCCAGGCCATCACCGCCGAATCAGCCAGCCGCATTGACCAGGCCCGCCAAGAGCATCTCGATAACAAGTCCTCGGATAAGTTCGATCAGCTTCGCTCTGAGCACTTGGACAACAAAGAGGAAACCAAGTTTGACCAACTGCGCCGCGACCACCTGAACAACAAAGAAGACTTCTCCAAGTTCGACCGCCTGCGCCGCGAGAACCTGAGCAAGTCCACTGATAAGTTTGATCAGCTTCGCTCTGAGCACTTGGACAATAAAGAGGAAACCAAGTTTGACCAGCTGCGTCGCGACCACCTGAACAACAAAGCTATCTAAGCGCTCTATCGGCTAGCGTTCGAGTTACACGCTACACCTTCAACATCAAAGCCCTCGACTCATGCGCGGGGGCTTTTTACAAGCTTGATGCACGGCTCCTTGTATCAATCATCGATGCATCAAGGCCCTAGTCGTTTTGGCTAGGGCTTCTTTGGTGGCAATAAGGGAGCGATCGCTTTACTGCTGAAACTGTTACTGCTTTTGCTTAATCCACTCAGTCACTCTTTCGCTGTCTGTGCGTAGTCTTTTAGGGCTACCAAGACGTTTTCTAACGGTTGTCTTACATCTGTGTTAGGACGATGACCAGTGTCATTAGTGGCGGCTTGAAATTCGCCCATCGCAAGAACACAGCGAACGGAGCGTAGCCCTTCCGCTCTGCTTCTCGTCTAGGTGCGAAGAGAGCAGCCAGAGAAGTTAGGATTCAATCCCAACGCAGAGCAATTACGCTCTCGTTTAAAGAATTTTGTAGACACTTGCGATCGCCCGTACTCTATTGTCATATGATTGTCTGAACTAAAAGATGACTTGGAGATGATAGATGACTACAGAAACCCCTGTAGAGAAACGGCGCGATCAGATGATTCGGATGCGGCCCTCTCTTAAGAAGAAGGCTCAGATCGAGGCAGTCTACCGCGAGTGCAAGCTCAGCGATATTATCGAAGACGCTTTGAACCTTTACTTTGCTCAGAAAGAACGTTCAGAAACGTCCTCATAAGCACTCACCTCTTGCAAACAGTAGTAAGGAGGTACAGGTCAAGTCCAAACTAAGCAAGGTTTAAGTGGATACACGAAGCTTACAGCGGGAAAGTCTAAAAGCTTCAGCAGAATCTCGAAAGATGTTTGAACGTCCTGTCATAGTAGGGTTTCAGAGTCATCTACCTGTTGATTCTGCAGTATGAAACCACTCAAAAACAAAAATTCCCCCGGACAAACACTCCGAGAGAATCTGAAAATCCTTCAAACAGTGCGACATTAGAACCGCACACACCTAGAAGGAAATCCACCGCTCCTGTAGAAACCACTCATTATTGAAGGCCGCCATTTGCGGTGGCTATTATGACTATGTTCATTATGACTCAAAATCGGGCGGAAGCAACTCCGCAAAATGGCCCTATTGTCGAAAAAACTCGATACTACCAGTTCACCCCAGAGGTAGCCCGGAAGCTACGCAAAGCCAAGCTAACTCGCTCAGAGTGGGAGCTGTGGAGCTATCTCACAACCCTCGATCCCTTCGGTGATCGCTATGTTCAGCTCCCTACGCTAAAGGAAGTTTTAGCCGAAGTTGAGATTTCTAAAGCAACGTTCTACCGAGCGATCGCCAAGCTGCAAGAGCATGACCTGATCGATTTTCAGGTGGGTGACATCAGGTTTCGTAATTTACTCGGACGAGAGAATAGTCTCAAAAATGCGACACCAGTCTCAAAAATGAGAAAGTTGTCTCAAAAATGCGACACCAGTCTCAAAAATGAGAAAACTTTCGCAGAACTGAGACTCGATTCTCAAAATTGCGAAAATCGATCGCCAAAACCCCCGCAGGCTCTAGCGTCTAGATCGCCTCATACTCTTCAGACTCTTCAAACAGATCCAGACACTTTAAAACCGCAACCGAGTGTGTGTTTTGAGGAAAATAACCAGAAGCCCAAAGAGGTTGATCAAGAAAAAATTGCTGATCAGCGATCGCCCGTCAAGCTAACAGAAGAAGAAAGTTGTCAAAGGCCCCTTACAACAAAGCGAGAGACTGTCCCTGATACCTCTAATGACCGCGAGAAAATTCTATGGCGAGCGAAAAAAATAGGCGTCAACTTTGGCGATCGCAAGCTGAAACAGGCGATCGCGGCTCATCCCGATCGCTTAGAGCAAGCCGTGACCACTTTGGTGGAGAAGTCTGAAACAGTACGCTATCCGACTCGCTTCTTGGAGCGGGCCATCTTAGAAGCTTGGGAGCCGGAGACAAAGCAGAATCTAAGGTTTAGCCAGTGGTTTGATGAGGCCAAGCGGCAGGACTGTGAAGTGCTAGGCGGCCAGATAATTGATGACGTGCAGTGGGTGTATGCCTCAGGCGGGCAGCCGTATCGCTGGCATGAGTTAAAAAGCTTGTCCTGGGATGAGCTAAAAGCCAAGTTGAATCCAGTTCCAGCAGATCTAGCACCGCCCGGATCAGAGGTAATTGCCTATCAGCCTAGATTGTTCCAGGAAGCGTCTGAAACCTTATTCAATGACCTTTCCCCTTTGTTAGTGGCCGTAGACGCTGAAATTAGCCGTCTAGGCTGGTCTGAGGCAACGTTTTCAGAACGCCTGTATCAGTGGTTTGTCAAACGTGAGCTGTCGTCGCTGATAGACGACCAGCTTTATGAGCTGCTAGAGCTACTGCGAGAGATTGGTGAACCTGTGGAGGTGGCATCATGACGCCCCTCTGTGGCTTACAACTTGCGGTACTGCCAGAGGTGGTCTCCTACGAAATCGAAAATCTGTGTCCGCTACTTTCTTAGGCCAAGGTGGGCGATCGCTGTCAGCTATACAGGCGAAACGGGAGCGTTGGAAATAGCTGAACCGGGTTAGGTCGTTTTTCGCGTGGGTGAGCAGCACTAGCTTTTCAATCAGCGAGCGGCTAGCGATCGCTGGCGCGATCGCTCAGCCCGAAAGGTCAATCTTGCGGCTGGCTAGAGGAGCGCATCGGCAACAAGAAGCGTAAGAACCTCACCACCAGCTACTACTACTGAGATGAGGTAATTCAACCTTGTGAAACGCAGCGGCAGAAGATGTATGTCAAAGTTCTGATTTCTGTGCAATTGTCACCTAATACGATGACTGAATTTTCGCTTATGCTCACACCGTCACAGAGTAAGCTTCTAAACTTCGCAGTACAAATTCGTGAGACTGAGTATGAGCCTGAGAAGGCCTTTATTAGTCGAGAAATGGTGCAGGCAACATTACCTCATAGAAATCCTGGTGATATTCCTGCTTGGAGCCGAGTAAACGGCAACTATGCACTAGTAATTCAACCGGGTTGGGATAGCTGGAAAAATCAATCTTTCGGCTATCCGTATGGAACGATTCCTCGGCTTTTAATTTTCTGGCTCATGACAGAAGCGCTCAAGACCGGCAGCAGGCGTTTAGAGGTGGGTGGTTCATTAGCTGAGTTCATGGGCAAGCTCGGGCTTGATTCCTCTCGAGGAGGCAAGCGCAGCGATGCAGCTCGACTTCGCGACCAAATGGAGCGGCTTTTTAGAGCACGCATTAGCTTTGAATACCGAGATGATGAGCAAGCAAGCTGGCACGATCTGCAAATAGCCTCTAAGGGCATGATGTGGTGGCATCACAATTTAGCTGAGCAGCCGACGCTTTGGGAGAACTGGGTTGAGCTGAGTGAGGATTTCTTCAGGGCTGTGACTGCCCATCCCATCCCAGTTGATATGAATGCTTTGCAACGTCTCAAAGGTTCGGCTTTAGCACTCGATCTTTATGCCTGGCTGACCCATGAGTCATTTCGTAGCAATGCTCGAAAGAAAGCTCGAAAGGTTTCATGGCGATCGCTGCACAACCAGTTTGGAGCCGAATATAGCGATTTGCGAAATTTCAGCCGGAAGATGATGGAAGCTCTCAACAAGGTCAAGATCGTTTTTCCAGGCCTTGAAGTTGAAACGTTCAAAGGGGGAATCGCTGTCAAACCTGGCCAACTAGCGGTTTCTGCCATAAAGACAGCGTCAGCTCCACGAAAGTTAGAGAAGTCTACTCTTCCCGCCTCCATAAGCTCAGAGGATAAGGGTGATGAAATCCCTGAATCTCTACGGCTATCGGCCAAGACATTAGGCAAAGCAACTGAGTTGATGCAAGAGACTGACTGGGACATCGCTGACATGGAAGAGCAATTTTACAATTACGTCCGAAGCAAAGGAGTACCAAAACACCTAGGTCGAGCATTTCTAGGCTTTGTACGCAAGAAAATCCAATCTGAATCTTGAATCCCAAGTTCTGAACTTAAAATCTTTTCCTCTGAGCAATCGCTGAATTCCAAAGCCCTTGACCCCCGCGTTCCCAAATAGGTGGGTCTGATCATACACTCACCCTCCGGATTTCTGTTTGTGGAAAACTTGTTAAGAATTATTTCTTTTCAACGCTGAATTGGTACACATTGCGACTTTTTCCACAAAAAACAGCGCTGAATTGGTACACATTATGACTTTTTCCACAAAAAACAGCGCTGAATTGGTACACATACGAACGCTGAATTGGTACACATTAGGATCAAAACAGCGCTGAATTGGTACACATTCTTACGCTGAATTGGTACACATATCCTTTAATACACCTTTAGTTTTAAAAACACCTTTAGTTACGCGCAGCTTTTCTGTGGAAAACTCAAAGCGGAATTGCAAAGTTGCGGAAGGCGGTCAAGGGCTTCGCAAGGGCTTCTGCTTCGCTCCAGCCCCCTTGACCGCCTTCCGCAACTTTGCTCAGAGGTTAACAAGAGGAATGCTTAAGGCATTCCTCCAAAAAACAAGCATTGACAGAACACATACTTCAAAGCTCTCGACTGTCTTGGAAAAGCGGCAAAGAGTTGGCTAAGCAGTGAGACCACTCGTCAACCTTCGCCAACTTTCCAGAGGTTGAGGCAACCAACAATCTGGCCGAGCGGCAGCTGCAACCTGCCGTCATCAGTCGCAAACTTTTCTGCGGCAGTAAAACTTTGATAGGCGCTACCAGTTAGAGCATTTCGGCTTCATTGACAGCTACTTGTCACAGCAAGGCAACTCGTTCATCAAGCAAGTCACCCAGACCCTGAGACTACAAAATCGGGTTGCCTAAGCGAACGCTAAAAGCTCCAGTCGCGGTGACTGGAGCTTTTCCTTGGCTTGGCCAACAAGTAAATTATGAAGACCAGATTGTCGACCTTAGGCGGTTGGTACAAACCCTGCTTTTGCTTTAATATAGGCGAAATGTAAAAAAATATTGCGTTTGTTTGACTTAGAGCCAAAGGAACCCAGGAAGTTTTTGATGACTGCGTTTATTAACACGGTTGAGCAATCGTCCGAGCTACTCGTTAAAGAGTTTTTTCAACTTTGTGAAGGAAACTGGCGTTCTGAGCGTCGTTACTACACGTTGCACAATGACGAGATTCAAGAGGTTGTTAGCTATCTAACAATTCGTTTCCTAAAGCAGGAAAGTTCTGAGCTTTTGAATCTGGCCCAGATGCATCAGCTAGAAAACTCTTCAAAATTAGTCTGTGGAGCTTTCACGTCATGGGAGAGCAACTATAAGGGACCCAGTGCCAAAACGCTGACGGGGTCTACCATCTTTGGCGTTTCTGGCACTACACTGTATCGCGATCGCGGCTTTGCTACTTCTAAGCCCGTTTGCGCCCAGTTCTATATGCGAACTCCCAAGACCATGTGCCTTAAGACTGAGTATGGTGGATCAGCCTTTGAAGAAGAAATTAAGCTAATTGGTTCTGGTTATAGAACGCGGCAGACAATCATCTCGCGAGCTGGAGAAGAACAAATGATCGGCCAATATTTAGAAAAGCGGACTGCTTGAGTAAAGAGCTGGTAGGTTACTTTCGCCTGGTTAGTTACATTTGTTTACCCAAAAAGTAAACAAATGTTTCGTTTTGTGCGCGGCGAGATTAATCCTTTGTTGAAGGGTATTAGCCTTAACTATCTCTGAAACTCTTTCTGTCAGACGATTTTGGCTTTTAGACTACAGCATAAGTGCTGGCAAAAGCCAAAATCGAAATTAGAAAAAAGCTACACTTATCCACAAGATCTGTAACGTTTTATCAGAGCTGACGCAGCCAGAGACGTTCATTCCCCTATGATTGGGATGAATTTATACGGTTTCATACGGATCAAGGAGCTTGCGTAGGCGTGGCTATTCCTCTATTAGAGTACTCCCCAGCTAGTCAAAATCAGCGCGTTGAGGGATATGTAGTTCCTGGAGATGATCAACCTAAAGTTTACTCAACTGACAATATCCTCTCCGGAACAGAGATGGACAATCTGATTGAAGCGGCTTATCGTCAGATGTTCTTCTATGCTTTCAAATGGGATCGCGAAGTTGCTTTAGAGTCTCAATTACGCACGGGTCAGATTACCGTCCGAGACTTTATTCGCGGGCTCATGCTGTCTAAGACTTTCCGAGATAGTTTTTACGAGAAAAATAGTAATTATCGTTTCGTTGAACAGTGCATTCAGCGCGTTTTGGGACGAGACCCTTACAACGAGCAGGAGAAAATTGCCTGGTCTATCGTGATTGCGACTAAGGGTCTTCAAGGCTTTGCAGACGCTTTACTCAACAGCGAAGAGTACATCAATAACTTTGGGTACAATACGGTACCCTATCAGCGTCGTCGAGTTCTACCTTCTCGTGAGGAAGGAGAACGCCCAATCAATATTAAGTCGCCTCGATACGATGCCTATTTTCGGGCCAAACTGGGCTTTCCTCAGCCTATCTGGCAGACTCAGGTGCGGCGCTTCCGCCCTCAAGAGAAGCAAGCTCGGGAGGGAGATCCGTCCCAGTTCCTGTCAATGGCTCAAAGTATTCGGCCCAGGAGCAATACTCCCCAACAGCTCTCTGCGATGAATGTCGATTATCAAAAGGCTGTTCCTTACCGGAAACTTTCCTAACAACGGCTTTAGATGTTTTTAGCGCTTTTGCAAATGTGCAGAGGGTGATGCTAGCTGCCTATGAGTTCTCAGGGCTGATCTAGCTACTCATTTGCTTAATTTGCAAAGGCGCTTTTTCGTGCTTTCAAGCAAAATTGTTGCTATCAAATAATTTAATTTTTTCTTAATTTTTCGATTCGTTTTGAGTGTCTTTTGCGGGCTGTTATTAGCTTTCGTAACTTTTTGTAAAAAAAGACCGCTTTCTAATAATTTTTAACAATTAGCACCTTCATGGCGTTGTATAAATGGTTCCTGAAGGGCTTTAAGAAATAAACAACAGGTTTTTGACCTGAAAATTGCTCAATTTGCTCTCATCTAAGCTGAGTAAATTTGGCATTAACTTAATTAAGCTTTTCATTTTTCAATAACCCTACCCAATCGAAACCAACTAGGAGGCTAGTTACCTATGCTCGACGCATACGCAAAGGTTGTTGCTCAAGCTGATACCAGAGGCGCATACGTTTCCTCTTCTGAGGTAGACGCTCTGATGAACATGGTTAAAGAAGGCAATAAGCGCCTAGACACTGTTAACCGGATCACCAGCAATGCTTCTTCCATCGTTGCTGATGCTGCTCGTTCTTTGTTTGAGGAGCAACCCCAGCTAATTTCTCCTGGTGGAAATGCTTACACCAACCGCCGGATGGCTGCTTGCCTCCGCGACATGGAAATCATCCTGCGCTATGTCACCTATGCAATGTTCACTGGCGACGCCAGCGTTCTTGATGATCGTTGCCTGAATGGTCTACGTGAGACCTATGTTGCCCTAGGTGTTCCTGGTGCTTCCACTGCAACTGGCATTCAAAAGATGAAGGATGCCGCTATTGGTATTGCTAACGATCGCAACAACATCACTCAAGGTGACTGCAGCTCTCTCATGTCTGAGCTGTCTGGCTATTTCGATCGCGCTGCATCAGCAGTTGGCTAAGTCTGACTATCTTTAGTTTGACTGACTATTAGCGAGAGCGAAGTCTAACTGATTGAATCAATTTGAGAGAGTAGGAGAGATTAAAATCATGAAAACCCCTTTAACTGAAGCTGTTGCAGCAGCAGATTCCCAAGGCCGTTTCCTCAGCCCCACTGAGTTCCAAGTTGCTTTTGGCCGCATTCGCCAGGCGGAAGCCAGCCTCACTGCAGCTAAGTCCTTAGCAGATAAGGCTCAGCAATTGGCAGATGGTGCTGCTCAAGCGGTATACCAGAAGTTTCCCTACACGACCCAGATGCAGGGACCTCAGTATGCAGCTGACCAGCGCGGTAAGGACAAGTGCGTTCGGGACATCGGCTACTATCTGCGGATGATCACCTACTGCCTAATCACTGGTAGCACTGGTCCTATGGACGAGTACCTGATTGCTGGCCTAGCTGAAATCAATAGCACTTTTGAGCTATCCCCCAGCTGGTATATCGAAGCTCTCAAGCACATCAAGGCTAACCACGGTCTATCTGGTGACCCTGCTGTTGAAGCTAATTCCTACATCGACTACGCAATTAATGCTCTAAGCTAGAGCGTTAATTTGGCCCGGAAAAGCAGCTGTTCTTCTACATCAAGTAGTAAAGAGACCTGTTTTTTCGGGCTGTTTTGTAGGTGCCGGTTTGAAAGAAAACTGTCAAAAGTTGCTTATCAAGCGGAGAACATAATTATGGCCAGCTTAAAAGAAGCAGGGAAGTTAGGTATTCAACCATTTAACGAGGCTGAGATGGTTGAACTGCGACCTAACTGGGGAGCGGGCGATGTGCAAGCTGTCATTTGGGCTGCTTATCGTCAGGTGTTAGGTAATGAGCATTTGATGCAGAGTGAGCGACTGAGCAGCGCTGAATCTCTGTTAAAGCAGGGTAATATCACTGTTCGAGATTTTGTACGAGCGATCGCGCAGTCAGAACTATATCGAGAAAAGTTTTTTTATCCTAATTTTCAGATTCGCTTTATTGAATTGAATTTTAAGCATCTGCTTGGCCGTGCTCCTTATGACGAGGCGGAGATTGCAGAGCATGTCGATCTTTATAGCTCTCAGGGATATGAGGCCGAAATCAATTCTTATATTGATTCTGCAGAATATCAAAAGAGCTTTGGCGATCGCATAGTTCCGTACTACCGCGACTTTGTCACTCAAGGAATTGGTCAGAGAACGGTCGGATTTAGCCGCCTGTTCCAGCTTTATCGGGGCTACGCTAACAGCGATCGCGCTCAAAATCAAAAGCAAGGACGGTTGATCTGGGAAGTAGCTAGAAACACGGCTTCTCCCCTACCCCAGTCATCTGCTGCGCTGACAGGTGGTAATAGAAGCGATCGCAGCAATACCTATCGGGTCAAAGTTGCCCAATCGCCAACATCAGGCTCAACAGTAGTCCGGCAGGGAACGCGAGACTTTGTAGTTCCTTACAGCCAGCTTTCCAAGAAGCTGCAGGAGCTAAACAAAAGAGGCAGCAAAATTATCAGCGTGACCTCTGCTTAAGCCCATTGAGGATGCTTTTCAGATTTTAGAATCGTCAGGAATTCGATTTTTAATTCATTACGAAGGAGATTTAAGTGGCTATCACAACAGAATCCTCTCGGTTGGGAACAACCGCCTATAGAGACATTAGTCCGGTTGAGCTGCGTCCTAATGCGTCTCGTGATGATGTCGAGATGGTCATTCGCGCTGTTTACCGGCAGCTCTTGGGCAATGATTATCTAATGCAGTCTCAGCGTTTAGGAAGCGCTGAATCTTTACTGCGTGACGGAGGTCTGACGGTTCAAGACTTCGTACGCCAGGTAGCTAAGTCAGAGCTATACAAGTCAAAGTTTTTCTACAACTGCTTTCAGACTCGTACTATCGAGCTGAACTATAAGCATCTGCTGGGTCGCGCTCCCTATGATGAAGCAGAAATTGTCTACCACTTAGATCTCTACGAAAACGAGGGATACGAAGCTGATATCGACTCTTATATCGATTCTGCGGAATATCAGAGTGCCTTTGGTGACAACATTGTGCCGTACTACCGGGACTTTGAAACCACCAACGGTGGTGCAGGCCAGCAGACAGTTGGGTTTACACGCATGTTTCGCCTCTATCGGGGCTATGCCAATAGCGATCGTGCCCAGCCTGAAGGCGGAACGCCTCGCCTAGCTAGAGAACTCGGCCGCAACCAAGCCTCATCAGTGGTAGCGCCTGCTCAAGGTGGCGGTGGCTGGGGCTATCGTCCTTCTAAGCAGGGAGTCACGCCTAAAAGCGCTTTTGGCGGCGTCAGCTCTTTAGGCCAAGGCGGACGGCTTTACCGGGTTGAAGTCGCAGGTGTTTCTGGTCCTCGTTATCCTCGCGTTCGTCGCAGCAACCAGTCGTTTGTAGTTCCTTACGAAGAACTTTCAAATCAAATGCAGAGAGTTCAGCGTATGGGCGGCAAGATTGCTAGCATCACGCCTATTTAGCTTTTTCCCTATTGATTTAACCAAAGGGGAAAATTAGCAACATCTAATTTCCCCTTTTAGGTTCTCTACTTAGCTATTTGGAGAAAAAAGAGTCGCATGTTGGGTCAATTTTTGGGTGGTAGAAGAAGCGGATCTCAGTCAAGCTCTCGCCTGTTTCGATATGAAGTAACAGGTTTGAGTCAAAATGAGCAAACCGATAAAACGGAATATCCTATTCGCTCTAGTGCTAGCACTTTTATCACGGTTCCCTATGAGCGGATGAACCAGGAGATGCAGCGCATTACTCAAATGGGTGGCACAATTGTCAGTATTGAGCCGGTAAATTTTGACCCAACTGCAGGAAATAGCGAAGAAGGCTAACTGTCGCTTTATCCTATGGCATCAGATTCAGGTTCTGAAAATTCTCGGGCATCATCTTCAGCAAAAGCTGCTGCTGGTGATGCTTTAACAGTTGAGCAGGCGATCGCTTATCTCAAAGGTAGCGATTTAAGCTTGCGAGTCTATGCCGCCTGGTGGCTCGGTCGTTTTCGCATCAATGACGATCATGCTGTCGCAGCTTTAATTGATGCCTTGGCAGATGAAGACGATCGCACAGTTGCAGGGGGATATCCGCTGCGCCGCAACGCTGCCCGGGCTCTGGGTAAATTGGGCGATCAAAAAGCTGTTTCGGCCTTAATAGATAGCCTAGGCTGCTCGGATTTCTACGTCAGAGAAGCTGCAGCTCAGGCTCTAGAGATGCTGGGGAATCAAAAGAGTGTTCCTAGGCTGATGCAGTTACTCAAAAACGAAGTGCCTGGTACCCAGCCTTCGCCAGAGCAGCCTATTATGATTCAGCCTTACGATGCGCTTATAGAAGCGTTGGGTACTTTGGGTGCAATTGAGGCTAAAGCATTGATTGCGTCCTTTTTAGACCATCCGGTTGAGCGTGTCCAATATGCTGCTGCTCGAGCCTTGTACCAGATAGCTTCTGATACTCAAGAGGCTCAGCAGTATGGCGATCGCTTAATTCAGGCCCTATCTCATCAAAAGCTGCAGCTACGACGCGCTGCTCTAGCCGATTTAGCCGCAATAGGATATCTACCCGCCGCTAAGGCGATCGCGGAGACACTTGCTGAAAATAGCCTCAAACTCATTGCTTTAAAGGGTTTGCTTGAAAAAGAGCTGCAGCAATCTGATACAAATCAGCTCTCCCATGAGTCAATTCAGGTAATGCAGCTGATGGATACTCTGCTGTAGCTGCAGCCCAGCCTATTATTCTCTACTTAAAAGTACTGTTTTTTGTAACGTTTGCTTACTTACAAGTCATGTAAGTTATTAAATTGCTACTTATGGGGATTTTTTTGCCCTAGGCAGCAGTCTCAGGACAATAGGGAATGGCAAATACTCAGGTTCTCAAGCTGATTCGTGCAGTTGACGAAGCAGCCTCTCCTGATCAGTTAATTAAGGCCGTACGGGCACTGTCTCAATCAGGAACAGAGGCAGTCATTCCAACTTTGATTACTGTTTTGGGCTATAACAACCCAGGGGCCTCGGTTGCGGCAGTAGAAGGACTTGTGAAGCTAGACTCTGTTGCTGTTCCCTTTTTGCTAGAGCAAATTCAGGAAAATACTAACTACAGTGCCAGAGCTTGGGCCATTCGCGCGTTGGCCGGTATTGGTGATCCGCAAGGATTGGAAACTTTACTCACTGCTGCAATTGATGATTTCTCTATGAGCGTACGCCGAGCTGCGGCGAGAGGTCTAGGAATTTTGCGCTGGCAGATGCTGGTACCCGAAAAGCTGATATCTGGCCAAGAGCAGGCTTTGGGCGTGCTTTTTCAGGCTGTAGAAAAAGATCCTGAATGGGTTGTCCGCTATGCTGCCGTTGTTGGGCTACAGGAGTTTGCTGCCGCTGTCTTTGTCAGGCATCCTAACTGGCTAATCAAGATTCAAAATCAGCTAGGGCAGATTGCTCAAGCCGATGCTAATCTAGCTGTGAAAACACGCGCATTGCTGGCCCAACAGCGAATTCAGCCAAGCCTAGAAGAAATTCAGCTTAAAATAGCCGATGTTGATGCGACAGAAAGCAACCACTGGCAGCTAACGCTGGAAAGGCTCTACAGTCGCAAAGCACAAGAACGATGTCAGGAAGAAGGCAACCCATATAAGTTTCGAGCTGTAGCTGCCGCAATCCAAGATATGCTAGGTGAACAAACTCGATAGCTTGTCGCTTTCTTTATTACAAGTTACAAATCGGGTCAGTCCTGCTAAGCTACGCTGAACAAGAACCACTTGAGCGATTTCATGATGCAGTGAATAGTTTTCGCTGCTGTGCAAAGCGCAACAAACGCCGGCAGGCTAACCAGGAGATAGGGTTGATTAGCGACAGCGCACATTCTCTATATATGCGATCGCAGTCCTTACCTGCTACTGAGGGTACTGCACAAGAAACTTTTGCTGAGCAACATGCTCAGGGAATTACTGTATACCTGAGACAGCATTCTAGTCTGTCGGAACTGACTGCTGTCGAGCTTTATCAACAGCTACTCGAAATATACGGAGAGAAGCTCGATCAGGAGATTACTAGCGACACAATCTTGACAGATATAAAAAATCTGGTTCAAGAACAGTTTGATCAAGATTGTCTTTGGCAAACAATCGCTCAAGAAATTTGGGCTAATCTAGTTCTTCGGGCGACCCAAGAAGTACAGCGAGATTTAGGAGCGGAATTCCTAGATTCTCTAGACTGGGAAGAATTTAACCAAATTCTAAAACAATATTTGTTTAGCCCAAATACATTCAACTTAGAACAGCGAATTCACAATCTTGAAGAGCATTATGCTCACACCCTAGCGCTCAAAATCATTCAAGATTTAGATCTTGAAAGCCAGTCAGTTGCAGCGCTAAAACGACAGTTCAAAATCAAATCCTATATCGTTTCATCTCCGACAGCGGCTGCAGAGACAGAACTAAATCAGACAGGTCCTATTACAGAAATTGCCAGCGACTTCCCGATTTTGTGCCGTGAAACTGATGCAGGCGAAATTTCTTTTTCAGACAAATTTCAGTCAGACTTGTGGCAGTCTGATACTCGCGGAATTGCCTATTTCCGCTATCACGCCAAGCACAATCGCAACAACTATTTAGAGCACTACATCACCAGCGCTGGTGAAATTAAAACTTTGCCCTGGGAAGCTACTGAGCAAATCATCAACAAATTTGGGTTACATGCGGCAAAGGTTCAGCTGATTTTGGCCGCTCACGCAGCTCAGCAGCCTTCTCCGTGGCAAAGCACTTTCACACTCACTGCCAGCGAGATTGCTAAAGCCTTAGATTGGGACTGCCGAACTCCTAAATCAGGCGCAGTCTGTCGTAGCCGTATTGCCAGCTTAGTTTATGCGCTCTCCTGTCTACTAATAAAGGTAGTTTGGCTCAATAGTCCATCTAGTTCTAAGCAGGCTGTTCAGACGCCGGTGAGTAAGCTTTGGGAAGCTCTAATCAGTCCTGTTGGCGAATTTGATTGGACAACGGGGCGAATTGAATCTTCGAAGGAGATTCGATTTGTGATTAGACCAGGATTGTGGATTTCCGATTTTACAGAGAAATCCGACGCATCTGCCTGGCAATCTCTTCAGCAATTCGGGCAGGTAGCTTTAACACTGTTGAGACTTGATGCCTATCGCAATGAGTTAATACTGCGCTTAGTTTTGTATTTAATGCTGGGCTTGCGTCTGCGGGCCAGCGATTCTAATCCATATGAATATGAAGTGGGTGCCCTGTTAAAAGCGGCTTTGTCTGCAGATGCTATTCAGGCAGCAGAGAGTGATCTTGAGCAGGGACAACAGCTTTTCGAGCAATGGACTCAGGCATTAACCATTCTTGAGCAATTGGGCTGGTCAGCTGAAAACAATAACGCTTGTCCGGCTACTGCTACTGCGGGAGGCGTCAGTCTGTATGCAACTCCCTATCCTAAATGGCTCGATCTGACTCAGAACATGAGAAAGCCAAGAGGATGGGTTCATAACTGGCTACAGCAGAGGCTTATCATTAAGCCATTTTGGGAATCTAGCTTGCTTGAGTGAAGACTGCTTTTTGATATTTTCAGCATCTTTAGTCAGGCACAATAGAGAATTTTGTTAAAAACACTTTACAAAAAGACATATTTTTGCTACAGTTACATTAGTGGACAAGTAACAAATCTTTAGTTGTTTGTTCCAGCATACATATTTGTTTCAACGCAAACGCAATAATTCATTATGACAACGACACTACAGCAGCGCCAAAGCGCTAACCTGTGGGAGCAGTTTTGTCAGTGGATCACCAGCACCGAGAACCGCCTTTACATTGGCTGGTTCGGCGTTCTGATGATTCCGACTCTACTCGCTGCCACCACCTGCTTCGTCATCGCCTTCATCGCGGCTCCGCCGGTTGACATCGACGGCATCCGTGAGCCGGTAGCCGGATCACTGATGTACGGCAACAACATCATCTCCGGTGCGGTTGTTCCTAGCAGCAACGCCATCGGTCTGCACTTCTACCCCATCTGGGAAGCCGCTTCTTTAGATGAGTGGCTCTACAACGGCGGTCCTTACCAGTTCGTCATCTTCCACTTCCTCATTGGCGTCTTCTGCTACATGGGCCGCGAGTGGGAACTGAGCTACCGCTTGGGTATGCGTCCTTGGATCTGCGTTGCTTACTCTGCGCCTGTAGCAGCAGCATCAGCAGTCTTCCTGATTTATCCTTTGGGCCAAGGTTCATTCTCTGACGGTATGCCTCTGGGTATCTCTGGTACGTTCAACTTCATGTTCGTCTTTCAGGCAGAGCACAACATTCTGATGCACCCCTTCCACATGCTGGGAGTAGCCGGTGTGTTTGGCGGAGCGCTCTTCAGTGCGATGCACGGTTCTTTGGTGACCTCCTCTCTGGTGCGTGAGACCACCGAGACCGAGTCTCAGAACTACGGATACAAGTTTGGCCAAGAAGAAGAGACCTACAACATCGTGGCGGCTCATGGCTACTTCGGTCGTTTGATCTTCCAATATGCCAGCTTCAACAACAGCCGCGCGCTGCACTTCTTCTTGGGTGCATGGCCTGTGATTGGAATCTGGTTCACGGCATTGGGCATCAGCACGATGGCGTTCAACCTGAACGGTTTCAACTTCAACCAGTCAGTGATTGACAGCCAAGGTCGTGTGATTGGCACCTGGGCGGACGTATTGAACCGTGCGAACCTGGGTCTGGAAGTGATGCACGAGCGCAATGCTCACAACTTCCCGCTAGACCTAGCGTCTGCTGAGGCACCTGAGATCATCGGTTAATCCAGCTTGATTGACTGATTGTTTCTAAAGCTTGAGAAGCCCCTCCGCGATCGCGGAGGGGCTTTTTGCCGTCAAAGCCCAAAATCGCAGCTCGCTACTTTGGTAGCCCAAACTTGTAAACGCTGTTAACAGTGTCAACGCTGATGGGGAGCGATGTTGTAGTGATCGCTCCTATTCTTTTTAAAGAGAGCGATTCTCATTAGTCAGCAATTTTCTTAGCGGAATCTACGGAAAAACGCTGAAACGCCTGAAAACTGGTTAAACTCAAGTTCTTATTCAGAAAGAATAAGAACTATCAGAGTTTGGGTTCAAGATGCCGAAGGTCAATCGCAAAGGGCAAGCTGAAGTTTTAAGTCAGGAGCAGTTACAGCGGCTCTGGAGCGAACTCAAATTTCCGCACGCTCTGATTACTCAATTGGCCTACTACACGGGAAGCCGCATCAGCGAAATCTGCTCACTCAAGGCTGAAGATGTCAGCGCCGGTAAGGTGGTGATCCGCCAGCACAAGACCGAGCGCACAAAAGGAGTTGTGATAGTGCCCCAATTAAAGATAGCGATCGCCTCAGCGCCTCTCCCCTCAACCGGGTATCTCTTTCCAGCGGCGACATGGACAAGGGCAACGGTCAAGCGCTATCGGATTCAGCGCCATAGCACCGGCGGCCACCACTTTGAGCAGGTGGGTGAATTAGGCCCGCGCCCGTATATCAGCACTCGCGCCGTGGACAAGGCGTTGCGGAAAGCCTGTGACATGCTTGACTTGGAGGGAGTGAGCACGCATACCTTTAGGCGATCGCTAGCAACACATCTGTATGATGCGGGAGTGCCGCTGCGACAGATTATGGAAATTACCGGGCACGCGAGCTTGGCCTCGTTGACGAGCTATCTGAATATTGAGCGGCGAGCGGCGAGTGATGCGCTGCTGAGCTTCTTTACGACTTGATGAGGCGATAGCGGGGTTTGAGTAGTAGATGCCCCAAAACCTACGCTAAGCACCTTTAGCTCTATGTACCAATTGGCCTGTGTTCAATTAGTACGTCTCATTGAGACTGAGAAGGCGAAAAGCAGTGTCTTTAAAGTCCTTATATACCAATAGTTTCAGCCTTAGCGTAGGTTTCTGTTCCATTGCTTCTCAAACCCTGATACTGAGCGCTATATTTAGATACTCGTTCGCCTTTCTATATCTGCATTTCTTTATTTCTGTAAATACGTAAGTAAAGAAATACGATTACCCGTAATTCTCTTCCAACAGCTCCCGCAACATCTCTATCATCGTTACCCCCTCCATCACTGCTTTACCCTTAATCTTCCGGTGTAGAGACTCTGGTATGTCGAGCGTTAGGCGCTTGAGCTTTTCCTTGGATTTTTCGGCCTTGGGCGGCATTGGTTCAGCCTTATCAGTAGGGGGCGTCTCTGGTTCCGTTCGGACTTCGCGCGTCTCTACCCAATCATCGAGATTTGCTTGAGGTTTAGGTTGGGATCCAAAGGTGACTTTCTTACGTGCCATTGTTCAGCTCCAATAGCTCATCAGCTAGCGCCATGATTTCTTTGGCAGCTTGTCCTTTTGGATCGGTTTCTAGAACGGTCTGCCCAGTGGCTGCTGATTCAGCAAACGGTACTCGCTGACAGACTTGCGATCGCAGTACCGGAATATCAAACCCAGACAGCGCTTCCACCACATCGCGCCCAATCGCTGTATTTACAACTTTACGATTAATCGCAAATACAGATTTAAGTTTTTCCTTAAATACAGAAGCTTCTCGAAAGAGATCGATCACTTCTTGAGCGGCCCAGACATCGTAGGGTGAAGGCTGAACGGGAATGAGAACGAGATCGGCAGCGGCGATCGCAGAGCGGGCCAGTTCGCTTACACGCGGCGGCCCATCAATTACGACGTGGTCATAGTTCTTCGCCATCTCTGGTAGGTCACGGTGAATTGTTGGACGATCTAAGCCCACAACGCTGAAGGGTGGCTTATCTTCTCGTGCGGCGGCCCAGTCTCGCGCCGAGCCTTGCGGATCAGCATCAACGAGCAGCACCAAAGCCCCTTTAGTCGCTAGGGCGTGGCTGATGTGAACCGCTAGAGTTGTCTTACCGACACCCCCTTTCTGATTCTGGACTGAGATAATCATGATTTCTGTTTTTCTTTATTTCTGCAAATCTGTTTTTCCTTATTTGCAGTGAAGCGTGTTTGAAGAAAGTTGCTATTGCGATTTTATGGTGAAAGGTAGTTCAGGATTTACGAAAGCCTTTCAACTTTCCCAGCACCCTCAGATCCAGCTTTGCCTAGGCGAATAAACTTGTAGCCGTAACGAAACCTGCGATCGCCGCCTAAACAACACGCTTAAGACTCTAGCTCCTAGCTTGACCAAGCTGGGGGTTTTGCGCATGTGATCGTCTTTCTTTCTCAGCTTCTCGATATCTACCCTGTCGGTTCCTACCTTTAGACACATGAGCCGCTAGTCAGCTTGCTCTCAGATTTCTCAGGAACCCGTTAAGCCTTTCTCAGGTTGCGGTCAGAGAAGCCTCAGAGAAGCCCCGCATAGTAGGACTCAAGATGATTGAAGTCAAAAACGCAAACTAAGGAGCTAAATCATGAAACGCATCACCTTCGCTATCTTCTCTCTCGCCCTCTCTGCTGCAGCTATCTCTCCGGCCCAGGCCATCACCGCCGAATCAGCCAGCCGCATTGACCAGGCCCGCCAAGAGCATCTTGATAACAAGTCCACTGATAAGTTCGATCAGCTGCGCTCTGAGCACTTGGACAATAAAGAGGAAACCAAGTTTGACCAGCTGCGTCGCGACCACCTGAACAACAAAGAAGACTTCTCCAAGTTCGACCGCCTGCGTCGTGAGAACCTGAACAAGTCCACTGATAAGTTTGATCAGCTGCGCTCTGAGCACTTGGACAATAAAGAGGAAACCAAGTTTGACCAGCTGCGTCGTGACCACCTGAACAACAAAGCTATCTAAGCGCTCTATTGGCTAGCGTTCGAGTTACACGCTACACCTTCAACATCAAAGCCCTCGACTCATGCGCGGGGGCTTTTTACAAGCTTGATGCACGGCTCCTTGTATCAATCATCGATGCATCAAGGCCCTAGTCTTTTTAGCTAGGGCTTTTTTGGTGGCAATAAGGGGAGCGATCGCTTTACTGCTGAAACTGTTACTGCTTTTGCTCAATCCACTCAGTCAACTCTTTCACTGTCTGTGCGTAGTCTTTTAGGGCTACCAAGACGTTTTCTAACGGTTGCCTTACATCTGTGTTAGGACGATGACCAGTGTTATTAGTGGCGGCTTGAAACTCGCTCATTGCAAGAACACAGCGAACGGAGCGTAGCACTTCCGCTCCGCTTCTCGTCTAAGTGCGAAGAGAGCAGCCAGCGAAGTTAGGATTCAATCCCAACGCAGAGCAATTACGCTCTCGTTTAAAGAATTTTGTAGACACTTGCGATCGCCCGTACTCTATTGTCATATGATTGTCTGAACTAAAAGATGAATCGGAGATGCTAGATGACTACAGAAACCCCTGTAGAGAAACGGCGCGATCAGATGATTCGGATGCGGCCCTCTCTTAAAAAGAAGGCTCAGATCGAGGCAGTCTACCGCGAGTGCAAGCTCAGCGACATTATCGAAGACGCTTTGAACCTTTACTTTGCTCAGAAAGAACGTTCAGAAACGTCCTCATAAGCACTCACCTCTTGCAAACAGTAGTAAGGAGGTACAGATCAAGTCCAAACTAAGCAAGGTTTAAGTGGATACACGAAGCTTACAGCGGGAAAGTCTAAAAGCTTCAGCAGAATCTCGAAAGATGTTTGAACGTCCTGTCATAGTAGGGTTTCAGAGTCATCTACCTGTTGATTCTGCAGTATGAAACCACTCAAAAACAAAAATTCCCCCGGACAAACACT
>NZ_JASATW010000045.1:0-23971 GCF_030405905.1 Sphaerothrix gracilis Ecp01 | reverse complement strand
TCTAGAGCGAGTGATCCAGGCGATCGGGCAGCGGCACGAAATTTTGCGGACCCGCTTCGTCGCGCAAGAAGGGGTAGCGCAGCAGGTGATTGATCCTAGCCTGACTACGAAGCTGGCAATAATCGACTGGCAGGGCTTACCCGCTGCAGAACAGGCCCAGCGGCTACAGCAGCTAACTTGCCAGGAAGCCCAGCGCCCCTTTGATTTAGCCAATGAGCCGCTGCTACGCTTCACCCTGCTGCAGCTGGCAGAGCAGTCCTACGGCCTGATCATTAATCTGCACCACATTGTTGCGGATGCCTGGTCGGTGGGAATTTTTCTGCACGAGCTGGCCGTTCTCTACCCGGCAATGCTGCAGGCTGCGCCCGCGCCGTTACCTGAGCTGTCTATCCAATACGCTGATTTTGCCCACTGGCAGCGACAGTGGCTGCAGGGGGACGTACTAGAGCAGCAGCTGGCTTACTGGCGGCAGCAGCTCGCAGATGCCCCGGCTCTGCTGGCCCTCCCGACCGATCGGCCTCGCCCGCCAGTCCAAACATTTCGAGGCGCAGCCAAGCGCTTTTCACTCGAACCCGAGCTTGCGGCTCAGCTCAAGCGGCTGAGCCAGCAGTCAGGCGCGACCCTGTTCATGACTTTGCTGGCAGCTTTTAGCACGCTGCTCTCCCGCTATAGCGGTCAGACAGACCTGGTCATTGGCTCCCTGATTGCCAATCGCCACCGCCGCGAGGTTGAGCCGCTGATTGGCTTCTTTGTCAATGCTTTGGCCCTCCGGATCGGCCTGCAGGACAATCCCACCTTTATCGAACTGCTGGCAAAAGTGCGCCAAATCGCTCTGGGGGCCTATGCCCATCAGGATCTGCCCTTTGAAAAGCTGGTAGAAGAACTGCGGCCTGAGCGATCGCTAAGTCAGAGTCCCCTATTTCAGGTGATGTTTGACTGGCAGACCTTGCCGCCAGGGCAGACGCTGCAGCTACCGGGCTTGACGCTGACGCCCCTGGACTTGAGGCCAGCCACCGCCAAATTTGATTTAACCTTGGCCATGTCCGAATCAGCCAGCGGCATTGGCGGCGAGTGGCGATACAACTTAGATCTATTTGACGAAGCCACGATTGACCGGATGATGGCCCACTTTCAGACCTTGCTGAGGGCAATTGTGGCCAATCCCCATCAGCCAGTGGCTCAAATGGCGCTGCTGTCGGCAGCCGAGCAGCGTCAGCTTTTAATCGACTGGAACCAGACCCAGAAGACTTTTCGGCCAGCTCACTGTCTCCAGGAACTGTTTGAAAGCCAGGTGGCCAGAACCCCTGAAGCTGTGGCAGCCGTATGCGAAACGGAGCGCCTGACCTACGAAGCACTCAACCAGCGGGCCAATCAGCTCGCTCACTATCTGTCAACTCTGGGAGTCGGGCCGGAAAGCAAGATCGGCCTCTACGCGGAGCGGTCTTTAGACCTGCTGGTCGGCTTGTGGGGCATTCTCAAAGCGGGCGGGGCCTATGTTCCCCTCGATCCAGCCTATTCCCAGCAGCGTCTGGCATTTGTGCTAGAGGATGCCGGGGTAGCAGTCCTGCTAACTCAGCGACACCTGGTAGAGCAGTTGCCCCAGCCCTCACGCCGAGCGTGCGTTTGCTTAGATACTGACGAACCGCTGATAGCCCGCCAGCCGCGCTCCAATCCGGCTCAGAGAACTCGGTCAGACAGCCTCGCCTACGTCCTTTACACTTCGGGGTCTACCGGGCAGCCCAAAGGGGTGGCGATTGAACATGGCTCAATCGTCAACTACGTCCAGGGGATTTTAGAACATTTAGAGCCTGCCCCCGGCTATCACTGGGCGCTGATCTCAACGATCGCCGCTGATTTAGGCAACACGGTCCTCTTTCCGGCCCTGTGTACAGGCGGCTGTCTCCATATCCTCTCGGCAGCGCGAGCGGCTGACCCTGACGCACTGGCAGATTATTTCACCCAGAACCCGATCGACGTGCTCAAAATTGTTCCTTCTCATCTGGCGGCCTTGCAGAGTGGCGATCGCCCGGAACGTGTGCTGCCACGCCGTCAGCTAATTCTGGGGGGAGAATCCTCTCCCTGCCACTGGGTCGATCGCTTGCACCACCTGGCGCCCGATTGCACGATCCTCAATCACTACGGTCCTACGGAAGCAACCGTCGGCGTTGCCACTTACCGGCTGCCGCGATCGCCGCTATCCGGCCAGCGGGCCACTGTGCCGCTGGGCCGACCTTTAGCTAATACGACACTCTATATCCTCGACCAGCATTTACAGCCCGTTCCAATGGGTGTTCCCGGCGAGCTGCACGTGGGCGGAGCCGGCCTCGCCCGGGGATATCTGAATCAGGACGCGCTGACCCAGGCAAAATTCATTGCCAATCCCTTCAGCTCTGAACCCGACGCTCGCCTCTATAAAACCGGCGATCTGGCTCGCTACCTGCCCGACGGCAATATCGAGTTTCTGGGACGTTTGGACAATCAGGTCAAGATTAGAGGTTTCCGCATCGAACCGGCGGAAATCGAAGCGGCCTTGCTGACCCATGCCCAAGTCACTGAAGCTGTCGTGATTGCCCAAACCAGCCAGGCTGAGGTTTCTCGTCTGATTGCCTACGTCGTCTCGGCGCTAGCTCCAGATCGCCTATCCCCGGAGCTGCGTTCCTACTTGAAGCAGCGGCTGCCAGACTACATGGTGCCTGCTCTGTTTGTTTCCTTGGCTGCCATGCCGCTAACGCCCAATGGCAAAGTCGATCGCTGGGCTTTGCCTGTGCCAGCAGCGACTGACCTGGCAACGGCTGCCTACGTAGCTCCTAGCAGCGCCACGGAAGAGGCTTTAGCCGCCATTTGGATGCAGTTGCTGGGCCTTGAGCGGGTGGGGGTGCACGACAACTTCTTTGAACTGGGGGGAGATTCCATTCTCGGTATCCAGATTATTGCCCAAGCCCGGCAGGTGGGTTTGAAGCTGACCCCTAAACAGCTATTTGAGAATCAGACCATTGCTGAACTAGCGACGGTGGCGACACCAGTTGCCCAGATCCAGGCCGAGCAGGGGCCGGTGACTGGCTCAGCGCCGTTGACGCCGATTCAGCAGCGCTTTTGGCAGCAGGCATCTCCTGAGCCTCACCACTACAATCAGTCCGTGCTGTTAAGCCTGCCCGCCGATATTGACGGTGAAAAGCTGCGACAAGCCCTACAGCAGCTAATAGTCCACCACGATGCTCTGAGGCTGCGGTTTGAGCGCTCCGCCACAGGCTGGCAGCAAACCCACGCAGCCCCTGAGACGGCTTTTCCCTTAGAGGTGATAGATCTAACAGATATTTTGCCTGGGGAGCAAGCAGCGGCGATCGCCCAGATGTCAGCCCAAGTGCAGCGACGCTTAGATCTAGCTCAGGGGCCGCTAGCCAAGGCCGTTTGGTTTCAGCGAGGGCCGACTCAGCCGGGACGGTTGCTGATCGTCATTCACCATTTGGTCATTGATGGGGTTTCCTGGCGGATTTTGCTGGCGGACTGGGTGACTGCCTATCAGCAGCTAGCTTCAGACCAGCCGCTGCAGTTGCCGCCTAAATCCACCGCCTTCAAGACCTGGGCTGAACGCCTCAGCACCTACGCTCAGTCAGCCACGGTAGCCGCTGAACTGGACTACTGGCGGCAGCAGACCCTTGCGGATGCGCCAGCCTTGCCAACGGATTTTCCTCCCGCTCCCCAGGCCAACACGATTGCTTTTACCGCTGGAGTGACCCGTGCACTCACCGCCGCCCAAACCCAGGCCCTCCTGCAAACAGTGCCCAAAGCCTACAACACTCAGATTAATGACGTTTTGCTGACGGCGCTGGTGCGAAGCCTGATGCCGTGGACTCAGCAGTCGGCTTTGCTGCTGGAGCTAGAGGGACATGGCCGTGAGGACTTGTTTGAAGACATAGACATCTCCCGTACGGTCGGCTGGTTTACGACCCTCTTCCCGGTACGCCTGCAGCTCAATCAGGCCACTCTTCCCGGCGAGGCGCTCAAGTCCGTCAAAGAGCAGTTACGCCAAATTCCCAACCGAGGACTTGGCTATGGGCTGCTGCGCTATCTGCAGGCGGATGAAACCGTAGGACAGCAATTGAGCCGCCTGCCAGCCCCACAGGTGCGATTTAACTATTTAGGGCAGCTACCCCAGACAGCAGCAACGGGGAACTGGCTAGAGCGAGCACCAGAGTCAGCCGGTTCCAATCGCAGTCCGCTAGGCGATCGCGGCTATTTGCTCGACATCCTAGCCGTAGTTGAAGATCAGCAGTTGCAGGTGACCTGGACTTATAGCAAAAAGATTCATCAACGCTCAACCGTAGAGCAGCTGGTGCAGCGGTATATGGCGCAGCTCGTCGAGCTGATTGAGCACTGCCTATCGCCAGAAGCGGGCGGCTCTACCCCCTCTGATTTTCCGGAAGCCAATTTGAATCAGCAAGAGCTAGATGAGCTAATGGCCGAACTTGAAAACATCTGATTTTTAGCCGAGAAGGGTCGGAATGAGTACACAAACCGCTAAGAACGTCGAGTCTATTTATCCGCTGTCCCCGATGCAGCAGGGGATGCTGTTTCACACCCTGCTGGCGCCAGAGTCTGGAGCCTACTTTGAGCAGATTAGCTGCACGCTAAGCGGTGACTTCAATCCGGCGGCCTTTCGCCAAGCCTGGCAGCGCGTTGTCGAGCGTCATCCTATTTTAAGGACTCTATTTCTCTGGGAAGGACGTAAACAACCGCTGCAAATTGTCCGCAAATCGGTTTCTTTGCCGTGGATGACGGCAGACTGGCGATCGCAGCCCCCTAGCGACCACCCCGCGCTGCTAGAGCAATTCTTGCAAACTGACCGGGAACAGGGGTTTGAGCTACACCAGGCACCGCTGATGCGCTTGGCCCTGATTCAAATTGCGGCAGCGAAATATTACTTTGTTTGGAGCTATCACCATCTGCTGCTCGATGGCTGGTGTAAGCCCCTGATTCTGAACGAGATGCTGACCTATTATGAAGCCCTTACTCAAGGCAAAGACCGCCAGCTTCCACCAGCTCCCCCCTACCGCCGCTATATCACCTGGTTGCAAAAGCAGGATCTTGCTCAGGCAAAAGCATTTTGGCAGCATTCACTGCAGGGATTGACCCAGCCCACGCCCCTGCCGATTCGACCGGCCCGGCCCAATTTGACGGGCGAACCAAGACAGCAGCAGATCCAACTGGCCGCCGCCTCAACCCAAACGCTAAGAAACTTCGCCCAGCAGTATCGCTTGACGCTCAACACTCTGGTGCAGGCAGCCTGGGGGCTGCTCCTGAGTCGCTACAGCGGCGAGACTGACGTAGTGTTTGGCGCCACTGTCTCAGGCCGGTCTCCCCATCTGGCAGATTCAGAGTCAATTGTGGGGCCGCTGATCAACACCCTGCCAGCGCGGCTCCAAATCAGCCCAGAAGCCAACCTTTTAACCTGGCTGCAGACCATACAGTCCCGTCAGGTGGAGCGAGAACAATATGCCTACACGCCGCTGGCTGACATCCAAAAGTGGAGCGAAATGCCCCAGGGCTGTCCCCTGTTTGACAGTATTTTAGTGTTTGAAAACTATCCCATAGACCAGTCGCTGCAGCAGCGCCACGGCCATATTCAAATCAGTCATCTGTCGGGATTTGAGCGCACCAACTATCCGCTCACCGTTGTCGTCATGCCAACGCAGCGGCTGAGCATTCAGATTCACTATGACAGCCAGCAGTTTGAAGCTGCCTCTGTGGAGCGCCTGCTAAAGCATTTGGCAAATTTGCTGACTGCCATCGCCGCCAATGCTCAGCAAAAGCTCTCAGACATTTCCCTACTGGAGGCCGCTGAACAACAGCTCATGGCGGCGTGGAACAACACTCAGGCGGAATATCCCAGAGAGAAATGTCTGCATCAGCTCTTTGAAGCACAGGTCAATCAGACCCCCGAAGCTCCTGCGGTTACTTTTCAAGGGCGATCGCTAACCTACGGGCAGCTCAATCGCAAGGCCAATCAGCTCGCTCGCTATTTACAAAAGCTGGGCGTTAAACCAGAAGTGCTGGTCGGTGTCTGCGTCGAGCGCTCTTGGGAAATGCTGGTGGGGCTGCTGGGCGTTCTCAAGGCGGGAGGAGCCTACATCCCTTTAGATCCTAGCTATCCGCCAGAACGGCTGGCCTTCATGCTGGCAGACTCTCAGGCCGCAGTGCTGTTAACCCAGAAACAGCTAAGGCCAAAACTGCCAGCCCACGCCGCTCAGGTGGTCTATCTAGATGCTGACTGGGACAAGGTGGGCCGCGAGGATGCCCGCAACCCTGCCAGTGATGTTCACCCGCAAAATCTAGCCTACGTTATCTACACCTCTGGCTCGACCGGAAAACCCAAGGGCACGATGATTGTGCACCGAGGACTGGTTAACTACCTTAGCTGGTGTACCCAGGCTTATGCTGTCGCCGCAGGCGGCGGCACCCTAGTTCACTCTTCAATCAGCTTTGATGCCACAATCACCAGCCTGTTTGCTCCCCTCCTGGTCGGCCAGAAAGTGGTGCTCCTGCCTGAAGAAAACGAGATCGAAGCTCTGGGTGAGGCGCTGCGCTCCCACCGCAATTTCAGCTTGATCAAAATTACGCCGGCCCATTTGGAGCTGCTGAATCAGTTGCTGCCTGTCGATCAGCTGGCCGGTCAGACTAAAGCTATCGTCCTTGGGGGGGAAGCTTTGCTAGGCAGCAGCTTGTCTAGCTGGCAGGCTCATGCCCCTGAAACCAGAATCATCAATGAATATGGGCCAACAGAGACGGTTGTTGGCTGCTGCGTCTATGAGGTCAAGGCGGAGACTGCTCTGGCAGAGGCTGTTCCAATTGGCCGGCCAATTGCCAATACCCAGCTCTATATCTTAGATAAACAGCTACGGCCAGTCCCAATTGGCCTAGCCGGCGAACTCTATATTGGCGGTGACGGTCTGGCTAGGGGCTATCTCCATCGGCCTGACTTAACCGAGGCGAAGTTTATTCCCCATCCCTTGAGTCATCGACCGGATGCCCGTCTGTACAAAACCGGCGATTTAGCACGCTACCGCCCGGACGGCAATATTGAGTTTCTCGGCCGAATCGACCATCAAGTCAAGATCCGGGGCTTTCGGGTTGAACTAGGGGAAATCGAAGCCGTCCTCAATTTGTCCGAACAGGTGCAGCAGTGCGTTGTTGTAGCCGCTGAGATTACGCCTAGCGATCGCCGACTGGTCGCCTATGTGGTCAGAGATCGCCCGATAGACATCAGGGCTTTAAAGGCACATCTCAAACAGCAGCTGCCCGACTACATGATTCCTGCCATCTTCATGCAGCTAGAGCGGTTGCCCCTGACGGTGAATGGCAAAGTCGATCGCCGCGCTTTGCCAGCCCCCGATCTATCCCAGCGGGATTTGGCAATCGGCTTTGTGGCCCCACGGACGCCGACAGAGGAACTGGTGGCCAGCATCTGGACTGAACTGCTGGGATGTGAAGTCGGCATCTACGATAATTTTTTCGACTTGGGTGGGCATTCGCTGTTAGCAACGCAGGTTGTTTCGCGGCTGCGCCAAACCTTTGCCCTAGATCTGCCTTTGCGCAGCCTGTTTGACAGCCTGACGGTGGCCCAGCTCAGCCAACTGATTGACACCCAGCGTCAGTCCGCTCAGGGGCTACCGTTTACGGCGATCGCCCCTGTTGCCCGCGAGGGCAATTTGCCCCTCTCTTTCGCTCAGCAGCGGCTCTGGTTCCTAGACCAGTTGGAAGAAAGTCGGGGTAACTACCACCTATCTGCGGCTCTGCGCCTAAGAGGCGCGCTCAATCTTGAGGCGCTAGAGCAAGCGATCGCGGCGATCGTCGCCCGGCATGAGATTCTGCGCACTACTTTTCCCAGTCAGGACGGGCAAGCGGTGCAGCACATCGCTCCGAGCTGGAATGAATCTCTGCGCCGGGTTGATTTGCGCAGTCTGTCAGAGGTGGCCCAGTCTACCGAAGTCCAGCGGCAGATAGCTGCCGCCGCCCGGCAGCCTTTTGACTTGGCGACAGGTCCCCTGCTGCGGGCCTCCCTGCTGCAGCTAAGCCCAGACACCTATATCCTGTTGGCAACGATGCACCACATCATTGCTGACGGCTGGTCCATGGGCCTCCTCATCAACGAGCTAGCCACCCTCTACCGCGCCTTCGCCCAGGCTCAGCCCTCACCCCTGCCCCCCCTGCCTATCCAATACGCCGACTTCGCCCACTGGCAGCGGCAATCGCTCCAGGGCCAAAGACTCGAACAGCAGCTCGCCTACTGGCGGCAGCAGCTCGCTGGCCTGCCCGCTCTGCTGCCCCTGCCCACCGACAAGCCCCGCCCACCCCTCCAAAGCTTCCACGGCGCTCGCAGCCACTTCTGCCTCGATGCCGACCTCACCGCCCAGCTCAAACAGCTGGCTCAGCGCTGCGGCGCCACCCTGTTCATGGCTCTAGTCGCCGCCTTGAGCGTCCTCCTCGCTCGCTACAGCGGCCAGAAAGACATCGCCATCGGCTCTCCCATCGCCAACCGCAACCGGCCAGAGCTAGAGCCGCTGATTGGCTTCTTCGTCAACACCCTGGTGCTGCGCAGCCGCCTTGAAGACAATCCCAGCTTCGAGGCGCTGCTGAGCCAGGTACGCCAGAGCGCCCTGGCCGCCTACGCTCACCAAGACCTGCCGTTTGAAAAGCTGGTAGAAGAGCTGCGGCCAGAGCGATCGCTGAGCCATAGCCCGCTGTTCCAGGTGATGCTGGTGCTGCAGAACACGCCGCCAGCGGCGCTGACCCTGCCAGAGCTGGAGCTGACCCCGATAGCAGACGAGCAGAGCAGCGCCGCCAAGTTCGACCTGACCCTGTTTGTCACAGAGACGGCGGCGGGTCTGAGCGGCATGTGGCGCTACAGCACCGACCTGTTCGAGGCGGCTACGATAGCGCGGCTGAGCGGCCACTTCCAGCAGTTGCTGCGGTCGATTGTGGCCAGTCCGCAGCAGCGCGTCGAGCAGCTGCCCCTGCTGCCGGCCGCAGAGCGGCAGCTGCTGCTACAGGGCTGGAACCAGAACCAGCACCCATTCCCCGCTGCCAGCCTGCCAGAGCTGCTGGAAGCGCAGGTCGAGAAAACGCCTGAAACGCTGGCGGTTGTCTACGGCGCTGAGAGTTTGACCTACGCAGAGCTTAACCAGCGAGCCAATCAGCTCGCTCACTTCCTGCAGCAGCTCGGCGTCGGGCCTGAAAGCCGGGTTGCTCTGTGCCTAGAGCGCTCCCTGGAGCTGCTGATAGGGCTGTGGGGCATCCTCAAAGCCGGAGGAGCCTATGTGCCCCTCGACCCCGGCCAGCCAGCCCAGCGCCTCGCTTCCTTGCTGGCCGATGCTGAGGCTTCAGTGCTGGTGAGCCAGCAGGCTGTGAGCGATCGCCTGGCGCTGGCGCTGCCATCGCTACCGCGCCTCTGCCTCGATGCTGACTGGCCGCAGCTCTGCCAGCAGCCACGAGAGAATCCTGCCCGTACTCTGCAGCCCAGCAATCTGGCCTATGTCATCTACACCTCTGGCTCGACCGGCCAGCCCAAAGGCGTGGCCATCGAACACCGCTCGATTGTCAACTATACCGGCGCTATCCTGAAGCGCCTGCAGCCAGAGAGCGGCCTGCGCTGGGGTCTGGTCTCATCGATAGCAGCTGACATGGGCTACACCATCTTGTTCCCGGCCCTCTGCAGCGGCGGCTGCGTCCACGTGCTCTCCGCAGAGCAGATCAGCGACCCTGCTGCCTACAGCGACTATCTGGAAGCGCAGGCCATAGACCTGCTCAAGATTACCCCTTCCCATCTAGCGGCACTGCAGTGTCAGAGCCAAGGTCAGGATCAGGGTCAGCGGGGGCTGCCGCGCCGCCAGCTCATTCTAGGGGGGGAAGCTGCCAGCGGCGTCTGGCTGAGGCAGTTGCAGGCCAGGGCGCCAGGCTGTCAGATTGTCAATCACTACGGGCCGACTGAGGCGACTGTGGGGGTGCTGAGCTACCAGATGCCGCTGGCTGAAACAGGGTGGCAGGGGGAACAACTGCCGCTGGGACGGCCTTTGGCCAACTGCCGGGTGTACATCTTAGATGACCAGCAGCAGCCGGTGCCGATTGGGGTTGCTGGCGAGCTATATATTGGCGGGGCCTGCTTGGCCCGGGGCTATCTGCAGCGCCCAGAGTTGAACCAGGCCAAGTTCACGGCAGACCCCTTCAGTGATGAGCCGGGGGCACGGCTGTATAGAAGCGGGGACAGGGGGCGTTACCTGGCCGATGGCAACATTGAGTTTCTGGGTCGGATGGACCGGCAGGTGAAGGTCAGAGGCTTTCGGATTGAGCTGGGGGAAGTGGAGGCGGCTATGGCTGAGCATCCTCGGCTGCAGCAGGGGGTAGTCGTGGCGGTGGCCGACCAGCAGGGAGGGCAGCGGCTGGTGGCCTATGGGGTGGCGGCTGAGGGCGGTGTCAGCAGCAGAGAGCTGCGGCGCTTTTTGCGCGAGCGGCTGCCGGAGTACATGGTGCCGAGCGTCTTTGTGCCGCTGGCGGCGCTGCCGCTGCTGCCCAATGGCAAGCTAGACCGGCGCGCTTTGCCCCCGGCAGATGCAGCGGCACTAAATTCTGAGACGGTATTTGTGGCGCCTCGCAATCAGACCGAAATTCTCTTAGCCGACATCCTGATTGAGGTGCTGGGACTTCAGCGTGTTGGCGTTCACGATAGCTTTTTCGATCTAGGCGGTCATTCTCTGCACGCGACTCAGGCAATTTCCCGCATTCGAGCCGCCTTTGCGGTGGAACTGCCGCTCAGAAGCCTGTTTGAACATCCTACGATCGCCGAACTGGCTGAGGCGCTGGTCTCGATACAGCTTGAACAGGCAGATCAAGGCTTGATTGAACAAATTTTTGCTGAAGTTGATGCGCTCTCGGAACCGGAAGCGCAGACACAGGTGGTTTAAGAAAGGATTAGTTTTCTCTGTTTTTGTAGCAGCCGACAGGCGATTCCGATCAAAAATTTTGACTGCTGAGGAAGGGCACAATGAGTGATTTGCTAAAACGCCTCGAAAAATTCTCGCCCGAAAAACGGGAGCTGATTCTCAAAAAGCTCCGCGAACAGCAGCTTGCCCAGGCTGCTAACAACAGTCACCCAAAACCGCGCCTCGTGCCTGTTCCCAGAGACAGAGACTTTCCTTTATCCTTTGCCCAGGCTAGATTGTGGTTTTTAGATCAGCTAGAAGGGGGCAACGTTGCTTACAATGTGCCTGCCGCGTTGCGCCTAACAGGTGCTCTAGACACGGCGGCCTTAGAGCGGGCGATCGCAGCGGTGATTCAGCGGCACGAGATACTGCGCACTCTTTTTCCTACGGTGAAGGGGAATCCGGTGCAGAGAATTGTTCAGGCGGCTTGGCCCCCGCTTACCCGCTTAGATTTGCGGTCCCTTTCAGAGGCAGAGCAGGCTGCTAAGGTACAGCGCCTCATCCTAGCAGACGCTCAATATTCTTTTGATCTAGCTCGCGGCCCTTTGCTGCGCGTCACCCTCTTGCAGTTGGGATCGACTTCTCATGTGCTGTTAATTAACCTGCACCACATTGTCTCAGACGGCTGGTCAAGAACTATCTTCATCCGAGAAGTAGCGGCGCTTTACCAGGCATTTGCCAGCGGTCAGCCCGCACCGCTACCAGACTTAGCGATTCAGTACGCTGACTTTGCCTACTGGCAGCGGCAATGGCTGACCAATGAGATGCTGGAAACTCAGTTCAGCTACTGGCAAAAGCAGCTGGCTGGAGCGCCGCCTGTCTTAAAATTACCGACCGATCGCCCCCGGCCGCCGGTTCAGACTTTTAGAGGCAGACGAGAAGCGATCGCCCTCAGCGCTGACCTGACTCAGAAGCTGAAGGAACTCAGTCAGCAGTCAGGGGCCACTCTTTTCATGACGCTGCTGGCCGCCTTCGTGGTCTTGCTGGCTCGCTACAGCGGTCAGACAGATATTGTAGTGGGGACGCCAATTGCCAACCGCAATCGCATCGAGCTAGAACCGCTGATTGGCTTTTTTGCCAATGTCCTGGTGCTGCGAACCCAACTGCAGCCGGACGCCACCTTTTTGGAGCTGCTAGGACAGGTGCGGCAGGTGACCTTAGCCGCTTATACTCACCAGGATTTACCGTTTGAGAAACTGGTCGAAAAGCTGCAGCCTGAACGCACCTTGAGCCACAATCCCCTGTTTCAGGTGATGTTCGTCCTGCAAAATGCGCCAAGGGATAAGTACGAACTGCCTGGAGGCTTGAGCATTGCAGCTGTGCAGTCAGAGAGCCTGATGGGCAAGTTTGACTTGACCCTCAACCTGAGCGAAAGCGAGACAGAACTGAGGGGCTTTTTGGCCTATAACTCGGCCCTGTTTGATGCCAGCACAATTGCTCGCATGGGGCAGCATTTGCAAACCCTGCTGGCAGGCGTGGCCGCCAATCCGGCGCAGAAGGTCGCTGCTCTGCCTCTGATGCCGCCCCAAGAGCAGCACCAGCTCCTCGTGGAATGGAACAAGACGCAGAAAGCCTATCCCCGTAGCCAGTGCATTCACCAACTATTTGAAGCTCAGGTGGTCAAATCTGCCGATGCCGTTGCAGTGGTTTTTGCAGATGAATCGTTGACCTATCAGGAGCTAAACAGCCGCGCCAATCAGTTGGCCCATCATCTCCAAATTCTAGGAGTTGGCCCAGAAGTACGGGTGGGAATTTATCTAGAGCGATCGCCCCAGATGATCGTTAGCCTTCTCGGCATCCTTAAAGCAGGGGGAGCCTATGTGCCACTAGATCCCAGCTATCCATCAGAGCGCTTGGGCCACATCATCTCCGCAGCTCAAATTTCTTTGCTGATTACCCAACAGTCTCTGCTAGAGCGCTTACCCAGTCAGAAGGCGAGGGTCATTTGTTTAGACACTGACCCAATAGCGATCGCCCAAAACAGCCGCGCCAACCCAGTAAGTCAGGTCACTGCTAAAAATTTAGCCTACGTCATTTACACCTCTGGCTCGACCGGCCAGCCCAAAGGCGTCATGATAGAACACCGAGGACTCTGCAATCTGGCCGCATCTCAGATTGCAGCCTTTGGCGTCAGATCAGATAGCCGGGTGCTGCAGGTAGCCTCCCTGGGCTTTGATGCCTCAGTCTCAGAAGTATTTAAGACCTTTCTGGCAGGGGCCACACTCTATTTAGCCCGATCAGAAGACCTGCTGCCCGGCCCGGCTCTGTTTCGCTATCTAAAAGAGCAGGCTATTAGCCTCGTTACCCTGGTGCCATCGGTGTTAGCGACGCTGCCCCGGGAAGCACTGCCCGCTTTGGAAACTCTGATTGTTGCCGGCGAACCCTGCCCCGGTGAATTATTGACCCATTGGGCAGCCGGACGACAGTGCTTCAATGCCTATGGCCCCACCGAAGCCACAGTCTGCGCCACCATCAGCGACTGCTCCAACAGCCGCTTTGAGCGTACGCCGCCTATTGGTCGCCCAATCGCCAACACGCAGATATACCTGCTAAATCGCCACCTGAATCTGGTTCCCGTAGGCGTACCCGGTGAACTTTACATTGCCGGTGTTGGCTTGGCGCGAGGCTACCTGAATCAGCCTGAGCTGACGGCTGCCAGCTTTATCCCCCATCCTTTTGCCAGCTCTGTAGAGATTGGGAGCGAGGGTTGCCAGCGTCTATACAAAACCGGCGATCTCGCTCGCTATCTGCCGGATGGAGAGATTGAGTTTTTGGGACGTCTCGACAATCAGGTCAAGCTCAACGGTATCCGCATTGAGCTGGGAGAGATTGAGGCAGCCCTGCAGCAGCACGCCGCTATCAACACTGCACTTGTCACAGTCCGTAATGACGATTCCGGTAGCCCGCGTCTGATTGCCTATGTCGTCTCGAAACAGCCGCAGCCCCCAACGGCTGCAGCCCTACGCAGCTATCTCAAGCAGAAACTACCGCTCTACATGGTGCCCTCTCACCTAGTCGTCTTGGAGGCTTTGCTGCTAAATCCGCATGGCAAGGTAGACTATCAGGCTTTGCCCAATCCGCTCCAGACCACTCCTGGTGTAGCCCTCCCCTGCGTCGCTCCCAGAACCGCGTTGGAGAAAATGCTAGCTGCCATGTGGCGGGAAACCCTAGGGATTGAGCAGGTCGGTATTTACGACAACTTCTTTGAGCTAGGCGGCGACTCCATCAAAGGCGCAATTTTCATCAACCAGCTGCAGGAAAAGCTGCAGGACTTTGTTTACGTGGTCGCTCTGTTTGATGCCCCGACCATTGCTGAATTAGCTGCTTATCTCCAAACCAACTGCCCTCAGTCTGTAGCTCAACTGCTGGGACAAGCCGTTGTAGACAACGGTTCTGCGGCAGCAGCGCAGCCCGGTCTTAATCAGCGAGTTGATCAGGCCAAAATCACTCAGATACGCCAGCTTATAACTCCCCTTGCTCCGCCAGACCAGCCGGATGCGGAGACCGCTAAAAATCCTGCTGCCGTCTTCATCTTGTCGCCGCCGCGCTCTGGCTCAACGTTGCTGCGGGTGATGCTGGCAGGCCACCCCGGCTTATTTGCTCCGCCAGAGCTAGAACTTCTTTCTTTCAATACGCTGGCAGAGAGACGCGCTGCTTTTACTGACCGCAGCAGCTTCTGGCTAGAAGGCGCTATTCGGGCGGTCATGGCAGTTAAAGGATGGGACGCCAGAGAGGCTAAAGAGTTTGTCGCTAGGCGTGAGCAGCAGCAGCAGCCCACCAAGCAGTTTTATCGATGGATGCAGTCTGAGATTGGCGATCGCACTCTAGTGGATAAAACGCCTTCTTATGCCCTGGATCTAGAAATTCTCAAGCGAGCTGAAACAAATTTTGCGCAGCCTCGCTATATCCATTTAGTCCGACATCCTGGCGGCATGATTCACTCTTTTGAGGCAGCTAGATTAGAGCAGGTCTTTTTTAGGTATGCTCATTCTTTCTCAAGGCGAGAGCTAGCAGAGCTAATTTGGCTCATCAGTCATCAAAACATTCTCAGCTTCTTGAATGAAATACCGCAGGCTCGCCAATGCCGTATTCAGTTTGAAGATCTGCTAGCTCAGCCCGAAACGGCTTTAGAAAAAGCCTGTCAGCTGATTGGCTGTGAGTTTGAGCCTGACATGCTGAAAATACATGAGAACTCACAAGAGCGGATGACAGATGGCATTCATCCCCTCTCAAGAATGCTGGGAGACGTTAAATTTCACACTCATAAGGGTATTGATGCCGCCGTTGCTCACAGTTGGAAAAAGCACTTTTCCGCCGATTCTCTGAGTGACACGACTCAGGAACTGGCAAAGTCCCTGGGGTACAGCGACTTTGCTAGTCCTGAACCGCCAAAAATTCCGGCTTTGCCCAGAACGTTGATGCCGATTGTTCCTGGTTCAGCCCATCTAGCGGCAAAGGGGACGCAAACCGGGCGATCGCCTGCCGCAAAACCGCCTTTTTTCTGTGTTCCTGGGGCTGGTGGATATCCTATCTATTTCTATGGATTGGCCCATTGTCTAGGTTTAGAGCAGCCCTTTTATGGCCTACAAACCCCCAGTTTAGATGGCAAATCAAAGCCATACGACTGTGTTGAAACAATGGCTGCTGATTATATTCAAGCGCTGCAGGCAGTTCAGCCCCAGGGGCCTTACTTTATAGGCGGTCACTCGGCTGGCAGCCGGGTCGCTTTGGAGATGGCTAGACAGCTCGACCAGCAGGAACAGCAAATTGCTTTGCTCGCGATCATCGATTCTGCCGCTCCGGTTGCGACTAAGTCAGAAGACAATCTTGATTTTCTAGTCGATGACACTGCCTGGCTGATCTTACTGGCGCACAATATTGAGCAAATGACCAGCCACAGCCTGGAAATGTCCTATGAAACGCTGCAACCTCTGGGTTGGGAGCAGCAGTTAAAGCACTTTAAGCATCAGCTAGAAAAAATTAATTTAAAGTGGCTTTCTGCTGATGCTGGCATCACCCAGCTGCACGGCCTCTGGCAAACCTTTAAAGCAAACTGCCAAATCAACCAGATATACTGCCCTCCAATCGCAGCCCTGCCGGTTAAAATTGCTCTCTTCGCAACTGAGACGGATCACTCCGATTGCTCTCAGGAAGACGAACCGACAATACTGCAGCAGATGCGATCGCAAACGTCTCCGGAAAAGAGAACTCAGAAATTTTCAGAGGATTCCACTCGCGGCTGGCAGCAGTTTTCCACATATCCCGTAGAGATTTATCCGGTTCCCGGCAATCACTTCACAGTGACTAATCCACCTCATGTTCAGGTCTTGGCTGAGAAACTAAAAAACTGTCTTATCCAGGCCCAGAAAAATTGATCTTAGTTGCAGCCCAAACGTAGGAAAAGTTTGAGGCTGATGCAAGCCTATAGCAAGGAAGTTAACTCTATGAAAAAAGGACGCCCTAAAAGGAAAGGCAGTTTACTACAGAAATTTGCAATGATGCCAGCCGGTATGTCCTTGGGCCAGTGGCTAAGAATTATTGTAGAGAGCGGCGGTATTGAACGAAAGTACTGGCTCAAGGCCCTGTGGATCTCAGTCTTAACAGTTGCCTATACACCTCTGAGAATCCTGGAACAGATTAGGTTCGGCCAAAAGATCGAAAACACAGAGATCAAGCATCCTCCCATCTTCATTCTGGGGCACTGGCGCAGCGGTACGTCCTACCTGCATCGCCTCCTGACCCAGGACAAAACTTTGGGCTATGCTTCAGCAACTCAGATTGGATTTAACTCGGAATTTTATCTAACCAGCGATCGCTTCATCAAGCTGCTCCTGGGAGACCAAGCCTATCTAAAAGCTGCGGCTTACCCCTTAGAAGATGAGTATGCCATACTACATGCCTCTCCTTTTTCGTTTTACCGTATGCTCTGTTTCCCCAGACGTACTCACGAACTGTTCAAAAAATTCATTTTGTTTCAACAGATTGATACAAAAGTTAAGCAGTGCTGGAAGCAAGTCTACTTGAAAATTCTAAAAAAACTAACGATTAGCACCAACGGTAAAAGACTGGTGCTTAAAAATCCGATGAATACAGGTAGAATCCGCCTGCTTTTAGAAATGTTTCCAGATGCCAAGTTCATTCATATCTATCGCAATCCGTATGCGATTTATTGTTCTCTGCAACGGCTAGAGGCTGCTAACGTTTATTCCTACAGATTACAAAGCTTTTCAGATGAAGAATGGAAGGAGGCAACTCTTTTTGTCTATCGAGAACTGATGCAGGCTTACTTAGAACAGAAAAGAGCAATTCCACCTGAAAATTTAGTCGAGATCAGATACGAGGATTTTGTCAAAAATCAAATAGGGGAACTTGAACGAATATATCAGAGCCTGAATCTTCCAGGATTTGCCCAAGCAAAAGAGGCTTTTATCGCTTTAATTGAAAACGAAAGCAAAAAGCACCAATCTCAGGACTATCAGCTCAATCAGGAGGTGATTGACAAAATTAAGCAAAATTGGCAGTTTACCCTAGACAAATGGCAGTATGAACTGCCTACCAGTATTCAAGTAGTCAGCTAACACGAGTCTAAGCCGGTTTTCAACTCTCTTACTGAATCTATTGCTTGAAGCCATAGTCTTTCTTTAACCATGCTGTAATTTAAATGAAGACTTTTTTAATTGTCTGGTTTGGACGTCTATTTTCTCTAATCGGCTCTAGGCTGACAAGTTTTGCGCTGAGTGTCTGGGTCTATCAGAATAGTGAGTCTGTTACGCTGTTCTCGCTGACGGCCTTATCAACAACTTTACCCGCTGTATTAATCACTCCCATAGCCGGTCTCGTGGTAGACCGTTGGGATCGCCGCTGGATTTTAATTATTGGTCAGGTGGTCGCGAGTCTTAGAACGCTAGTTATTTTTCTACTCCTCATCAGTCATCACCTCACAGTTTGGCAAATCTGCTTAGCCAACGCCGTTACAGCGACGGTCACCTCTCTTCAACTGCCTGCTTTTCTAGCGGCTTCCAGTCTGTTAGTTCCCAAACAGCGGCTCACACGGGCCATGAGCCTAACCCAGCTCGGCGTATCGGCAAACAGCATTATTGCCCCTTTACTGGCAGGGGCTCTGCTAGTGACCATCAAAATACATGGCGTGCTGCTCGTTGACTTTGCAACCTTTATTATCGGAATTTTTACGCTTTTAATTGTTAGGTTTCCGCCCGCTGTTACAGCAGAGACAGAACAATTGAAACAAGGCTCATTTTTACAGGAAATGAGCTATGGCTGGCAGTATATTCAAGCTAGACCCGGACTTTTAGGATTACTTGTTTTTTATACCTTTAGAAATTTTTTATTGGGGCTTGTTAGTGTACTCGCTGTGCCGCTGGTTTTGTCGATCGCTTCTTCAGATGTTTTAGGCAGAATGCTGGCTATAAGCGGCATCGGCATGCTAATAGGCAGCTTAGTTTTAGCCAAGATTGAAGTTCCAAAACATCACTATATCAATACCATGTTTGGCTTCAATGCGTTAGCAACTATCGCCATGATCATGCTGGGTCTGCGTCCATCAATTCTCTTAATGACGTTGTCTGGATTTCTCTTATTCTTCTGCATCCCTTTTATTAATGTGCCTAATCAGGCAATTTTTCAACAGAAGATTCCAGCCCATATTCAGGGGAGAGTATTTGCTCTGAGACGGGGATTCGCAACGGTGGCACTGCCGCTGGGTTATGTGATTTCTGGACCTCTAGCAGACAGAATATTTGAGCCTTTGATGCTGCCTGATGGTCTCTTGGCCAGCAGCATTGGAGCCATTATTGGAGTAGGTCCCGGCCGGGGTATTGCTTTGATGTTTATCGTTACGGGCTGTTTAACTTTAATTGTCACTTTAGCGGCCTATCAGTATCCTCGACTGCGCCGCCTAGAAATTGAACTCCCTGACACGATTTCGGATGATTGATGATTTACATTCATGTTTTTTAGAGTGCTCAACATTTTCCATGAAATCGCTCATCAGTCCGCTTCAACTAAACAGCACTATCAAACTGATAGTTGCTAGCTTTTCTCGGCCAGTATCGCTAGAGCTGATGCAGGCTTTTCAGACCTATTTTGCTTTTCATATTTTTATCAGCGCCTTACTTTTTTATTTAATAAAACCCGGCGAAACGTATACAGCTTTAGGATTAGCTATTTTACTTGCAGCATCTATAGCAAGCGCTTCTAAACGCTATTGTCAGTTTGGTCTTTTAATTTTATTAGCCTATCATTTTTTCTGGATCATTATCGGAAATTTTCCCTGGACAGCTAACCACTATTTCTTAGAAGGCTATATTCTATTATTTTTGGTTTTATTCCCTATCCGCATTGTTGACAAAGCTAAAAAGCTAGTAGATGGCACTAGCTGTCACCTAATTCAGTTCACAATTCTGTATGCTTACTTTTTTTCGGCTTTTCATAAAATTTTTCAAGGATTTTGGCTGAACGGAGAGTTTTTAGGATGGAGCCTGTTTCAAGATGCAAGTCTTGCTCTTTTTTATTCTAGCCAGTGGATTCTAAAAGCATTGATTAGTTTATTGGGTCTATCTGCCGACGGTATTCCGTTTGAGTTTTCGTCTGGCATGGCTCGGACAGCTATAGCTATACCTACCTGGTTAACCTTTACGCTAATTGCTGTGCATTGCGCAATAATTTTGGTTGAACTGTCTGTGCCAGTTTTAGTCGTTACTTATAGAAATCAAAAGCTAGGAAGATATCTGCTTTTAGCAATGACAATAGGAATCGGTTTACCTTCTTTAGAATTTATATTTATGTTTGTTGCCCTTGGCTGTGATTTTCTATTTTTTCCTCAAAGGCCACAGCGAAACTATACGGCTTTGCTGCTGCTGCATTCCCTTTTACCCATTGCCCTGATTGGACTTCAGCTATTAAAAATCTCTCCTTATTAGCCTGCTTTAAACTAAGCGCTTGTATGGTTTAGGAGTCAGTTATGTTGCTTAAGCTTAAATTTAGACAAAAATTAACTTTAGTCGTTTTTTTATGGTTGGCTGTTTGGCCTATTGTTCACTTGGTGTGGAGTACTTTTTTTAATTTGAATTCTTGGAAGCTAGGGGGATGGGGCATGTACGCCCGGGTGCATGCTGCTTCAACCGGTATTAGCGTGTTTCTAATTGAAGATGCTTGCCAGTCATTAACTAATATGGAGCCAGGCCAACTGGTCGGGGTAGAACGAGTAATATTATTTAGGAATGACGAAACACGTGATTTAAAGTCGGACAGTTTTGGTGACGTCGTTCTATTTGAGAGAGCTGAAGTTGATTCGTTAGTCTCTTATATTAGAGTTTTTAAGCGAGAATCGGACATTGAAAACTTGATTAACCATATCAAAAGGCATTTACAAGATCCGATTCAAATAGATTATGCTCTAATTTTTTTGACTGAGCCTCGCCTCAATGTCTTTAAAGACTATACCTACACCGATACAGAAATCTATCTTGTTAAAGAAAATGAAGCCAAAAAGCTAGGCACTTATAGTACTGATCAATACGAGGTTGAACAAATCCTAGCTTCAGTTAATAGGCAAGTGGAACTGAACTCCTGCTCTCCGCTTTAGAAAAATTCTGGGTACACATTGCCATTCAGCAGACTTCAGCCTTTTAAGAGTCTTAAGCTTTAATTTTATGGAACTATGACCATGCAACTTCCGGTGATTGGCAAAGTTCGCTGGAGTCTATCACTAGCTCTAGGCTTACTGACGATAGGCTTGATTGGGGCTGGCGCCAGCCTTTATTTACCCCAATATCGTCGTTCACAGGAACCTGATTTAGAGGCATTGACAGTCCCGGTACAGACAAATGCTGTTTCAATTAGCATTGAAGCAAGTGGAACGGTAGAACCGATTCAGGCTGTCAACCTCAGTCCGCGAAGCTCAAATATTCTGGCGGAGCTGCATGTTGAGCAAGGCGACTACGTTGAGCAAGGGCAGCTTATTGCCAAGATGAAAGCAGACGATATTGAGGCTGAGCTGATACAGGCCCAGGCTCGGGTCGCTCAGGCTCAAGCTCGCCTCGATCGCCTTCAAAATGGCAACCGCGTTCAAGATATTCGTCAGAGTCAGGCCCGCGTAGCGCAGGCAGAGGCCCGCGTAGCAGATGCAAACTCTAGGCTGGCTTTGGCTCAGGAACGTGCCAGCCGCAATCGCTATCTGACTGAGCGGGGAGCTTTGTCTCAAGATGAGCTAGACGCGGTGATACAAGAGGTTGAGAGTGCTCGGGCTGCCCTTGAGCTAGACCGCGCCAATTTGGAGGAATCCAACCAGAACTTAGAGCTGGTGCAGCAGGGAAGTCGAGCTGAGGACATTGCTGAAGCCGCCGCTCAGCTTCAAGAAGCCATAGGTCATCAAAAGCTGGTAGAGGTGCGGCTAGCAGACACGCTTGTGCGAGCACCGTTTGACGGCGTCATCACCCAAAAGTTTGCTACGGTTGGCGCTTTTGTGACCCCTACAACCTCAGCTTCAGCAGTTTCGTCCGCCACTTCGTCCGCGATTGTTGAAGTGGCTAAAGGCTTAGAAATTGTCGCTGAAATTTCAGAGATTGATGTAAGCCAAATTCAAGTGGGTCAGCAGGTCAAGATTGTTGCTGATACCTATCCGAATCAAACCTATGCCGGTCGGGTCAAGCTGGTTGCCCCCGAAGCAATCGTGCAGCAAAATGTGACGCTTTTTCAAGTTAAGGTCGAGCTGATAACGGGCTTGGCACAGTTAAAGTCGGGCATGAACGTTGATGTAGAGTTTATGGGAGAACAGGCTAGAAGTGCATCAGTTGTGCCTGCTGTTGCGGTGGTGACTCGCAATGGCGAAACTGGCGTGCTGGTACCTGATAGTCGTCAACGTCCGCGATTTCGTCCAGTTATTCTAGGCTTGACCGTGGGTAATCAAATTGAAGTTTTGGAAGGTCTCAAAGCAGGCGAACGCATCTTCGTAAAAATACCTCCTGATCAAGATTTAGAAAAACTTGAACCTGAAGCAAGAACAGAGTCTTAAAGCAAATGGCAAACGATATGAAAGCTAGCTACAAAATTGATCACTGTCTTAGGGGTTAAGACCGGCGAAGCCAATGAGTCCCTATTTTGACTGGAGAGTAACCTATGGTCAACATCGCTGAAAGCTTAAAAATGTCAGTTAGAACTCTGATGGCCAATCGGTTACGCAGCGGGCTGACCATGCTGGGGATTATTATCGGCAATGCCTCTGTGATTGCGACTGTCGGCGTGGGGGGAGGCACCCAAAATTTTGTTGAGTCTGAGCTAGACAATCTTGGCCCCAACACTTTAATTGTTGTACCGGGTAGTTCAGAAGCGCGGCGACTACGGGTTGCCCTGCCTAAAACACTGGTGCTTGAGGATGCTGAAGCGATCGCCGAGCAGGTTTCATCTGTGCGGGCTGTCGATGCGGCCTACTTTGACAATGGTTTGGTGACCCGCCGCGATCGCAATATCAGCGCCCCGATTATTGGGACGACGCCGGGATTTCCAGTTGTGCATAATTTTGGGCTGAGCCGGGGTGTTTTTTTTACCCAGTTGGAGATGCAGCAAAGCCGGGCGGTCGTTGTCCTGGGGGCCAATGCCGCCAGACAGCTTTTTGGGCAGCAAGATCCGATTGGCCAAAAAGTGCGGATTAAAAACGCCGGATTTGAAGTGATTGGCGTGCTAGTCGAGAAAGGATCTGTCCTGGGCCGGGTCAACTATGATGAGGCCGTTTTGGTTCCCCTAACGGCGATGTCGAGACGGCTGGTGGGCCAAACTTCTCCCTACGGCATTGAACTTAGCAATTTGGCAGTTGCCATTCAAGACACCCAAAGTTTACCAGCCGCCCGTTTTCAAATCACAAATCTGCTGCGTTTACGGCACCGAGTTCAGAAGATTGATGATTTTGATGTCCGATCGCAAAAAGACCTGCTGGACTTGAGCAATCGCGTCACAAGAGCGCTAACGGCGATGCTAGCGGCCATTGCCAGCATTTCTTTACTCGTTGGCGGCATTGGGGTCATGAATATCATGCTGGTTTCGGTGAAAGAGCGCACCCAGGAGATTGGGTTGAGGAAAGCCGTCGGGGCCTCGGAAAGCGACATTTTAGCTCAGTTTATGATTGAAGCTTTTCTGCTGTCAGCCGCTGGTGGAATTGTGGGTGTTGCCATCGGCGTAGGCGGCATGCTGCTAGTTGGCGTCTTTACCCTGTTTCAACCTCAGATTTCCGCAGTTGCGGTGATTGCTGCAGTCGGCGTTTCGGGGGGAATTGGTCTATTCTTTGGCGTGGTTCCAGCTCAGCAGGCAGCTAAGTTAGATCCGATTGTGGCGCTGCGCAGTGCCTAGCTCTGGTGTCACGTGTCACGAAAGGTGACAATGAGGTCACGAAAGATGGCCGGATTCGAGGGGACTGTAAGCTTGGCAAGGCGCGGAATCACCTTGCTACCCCAGCCTTGTTCTCGCTGACGTTGTAAGATTTCGCGCCCGATATGCCAATAAAGCAGCACAAGTTCCCGGTTAACGACCCTGCTGGGCTTAGAACTAGATGCGGCTTTAGCAAAGCTGCTGCCAGACCTAATTCAGCCGGAGTTCACCGCGCAGATGGAGACGGTCTTAGATGCGATCGCCGCGGGTGAGCAGGAATGGCAGTCGTATCTGATTGGCTGGCACCACGTCGCCATTCACCAACGTCGGGAACCGTCAGGCGGGCGTGTTTTGGGCAGACACTGCAACTTGCACAGTAAAAGGACGCTATCTGAGCGCAATACCTGCTACCGGATACCTAACTGGATATAAAAAGATGGCGTTGCATAATTAAAAGATGAATTAGAGGGAATCTGCGATGCAATGTCCAGAGTGCGGAGCCACTCACATCCGTAAGAACGGTAAGAGAAAAGGTAAGCAAAATCACATCTGCGTCGCCTGCGGTCGTCAGTTCATCGACACCTACGAACCTCACCGAGGCTACTCAGATGACGTCAGAG
>NZ_JASATW010000044.1:0-24116 GCF_030405905.1 Sphaerothrix gracilis Ecp01 | reverse complement strand
TATGCTGGCCTAATTGTGCGTTGGTCAGTTCCACCAGTCCCAACTCGTCCACCATCCCAGCAACCAAGCCTAGGTGATCCAGATTCTCTATCTTCAACCGATGCATCCATTCTCTTGAGGGCTGCTTCTACTCTACGGCACACCACCTTTCTTATTCATTGTCAACCTGCGGAATGCAGGCTGAGAGATGGCGACTGGCGAGTAGGTGCTGAAAGGCAACCCGATACATTCCCGCAAAACGACTGGCTTGAGCAAGGGTAAGCTTTTCCTGCTGGAAGAGCATAATGGCAATTTCCCGACGCATTTCAGCCTCAGTCATACGAGTTGCCGTTAAGATTTCGTCAGGGACAATAAAGCTCATAGCTAAACTCCTGACTATGCCTACTATTTTAGGCTTGGGAGGCAGCAAACATCTGTGTTTTGTCAGCACTCCGTTGGGCAGGCGTTACAAAGGTTACCGATACGAATTCAAGCTTATCTGCCGCCGCACAACTTTACCCTTAGCAAGCGGAACTTTTTGCTGGGCGCGATAGGCTTTTGGTGTTATCCCCGTCAGGTGCCGAAATTTGCGGCCTAAATGGCTGTAGCTGTTGAACCCACACTCCTGGGCGATCGCCCCAACGCACACCGATAATTCTCAGCATTTGGGAGGGTGATTATGTTGAAAGTTACTCTAGGTTTGGCGATCGCTGCTGATAGGCATTTCAACATGAATTCTAGGCTAGGATCGAAGGAATTTCTGCTATTGGACAGTTGATATGACGACCGTAGCGCATGTTATTCATAGTGACCCTGACATTCTGGGGGGAACCCCTGTTTTTGTTGGAACTCGGGTGCCAGTAAAAAATTTACTCGACTATCTCGAAGCAGGTGATCCACTCGATGAGTTCTTAGATCATTTTCCCAGTGTTCGGCGCGAGCAAGCGATCGCCGCTCTTGAGTTAGCAAAGGAAATGCTGACAGCCTATGCGAATCCTGCTTGATGAATGTGTTCCACGTCCCCTCAAGCGGGAACTGGCTGATTATGAGATACGTACAGTTGTTGAGATGGGATGGTCAGGAAAAAAGAATGGTGAATTGTTGCGGCTTATGAATCAAGAGGGCTTCACGATTCTACTGACGACAGATCAGAATTTGCGGTATCAGCAGAATTTAGAGCAAGCTGGAGTAGCAGTTGCCGTTCTTGTAGCACCCAGTAATCGGTTGCCAGATTTAGTGCCCCTGATCCCTGATATTTGCAATGTTCTGAGGACTATTGCGCCAGGGGAAGTAATCGAAGTTGGAGTTTTACAATAGTTGTGTAAGCGGCGCAGCAGAACAACCCGGTTGGAGCGGACTGCTGTTGGAAATTAGTGGAGTTGCAAAGGCTACTTTCAACTGCTCAGCCGAAACGTTAGCAAGTGGCATTTTCTGCTAAGTACGATAGGCTTTCGGCATCACCCCCGTCAGTTGTCGAACTTTTTAGCCCAAATGGATGTGGCCGTTGAAACCGTAATCGCCCAAACACACCTCGATAATTCTCAGCATTGGGGAGGGCGACTATACTTAACTCGTCTACCTAATTACCCATTCTGAGGGTATTAGGTAGACGAATTTCCACCTATCTACCTCAGACAGGATCTTCGGCTGAAATATTTCCACCCAAAATCCCATATCAGCACCTTAGGTGGAAACTGTCCCTACTAATAAGAGTTAGTCTGCCTGTATCCCGGTTACCGAGTAAGATAGTTTTAAATGCGAGTAATGAGTTAGTATAAAATGTTGGCAATTCATATTCATGCGAAGAGGAATTTCTCCTGCAAAACAGGCACACGGGTGTTACCAGTGGTTACTTGGGAAACGGCACAGCCGCAAATTCGAATATGGAGAAAAGCTATTCGCAAGGGCCATTTGGGAGCAAAACGTAAGATGGGTGACTTCATAACCCTACTTAAAATTCCAGATAAACATCCGGTCTTGCTTGTGGTGGGTGTTCAAGATAAAAAACAACTTTTAGAATATTATCCTCTCTCTAAAATGCCCGTCGAAGATCGAGAAATATTAGAATACTGGTTTAATGATTCATCTTACGAAGGGCCGGCTCTTGTAGCAGATTCTCTTGGCTTTGTACCAGAGCTTGTTGTTGGGGCACCGTTAAGCAAAAGTGAAGTGAAATGGACAAAAGATATGCGCTTACTTTATGGAAAGGAAAAACGCAAAGAAAAAAATGTAAATCAATAATTTAGCATATGTGTTCTTTTTCTGGGATGAACCATTAAGGAGAAACAGATGACTAGTCTGCGCGAAATTTCATTCGGTGCGTTGGCTGCTGAGAGAGATTTAGCTCAAGGTTTAGCAGCTTATTTTGTTGAGTCTGAGTCATTTCAAAGACTGAAGACAGGAATTAAAACAATTGCTCTTGGCAATCGAGGTTCAGGTAAAACCGCAATTTTTAAGATGATTGCAGAACAAGAGCGAAAAGAGGGATCTGTTGTCATTGAGCTTGCTCCTGAGGACTATTCCTATGAACTTCTAAGCCAAACTATGACTTCCGAAGATCGAGGTTCCTGGGCAAAACAAAGTGGTTATGCTGCCGCCTGGAAATATTTGATTTATCTGCTGGCAATGAAGGCTGCTTGTAATGCCCAGAAAGGATTTAAAACTGGTTCTTCGAAACGAGTTTATAATTATCTACGAGATAAGCATAAGGGTATTGAGCTTAATCCTATAGGTGTTCTTATTTCATATTTAAAGCGATTGGAAGGAGTCAAGCTGGGCAATCTTCAAGCAGCAATCAAAGCACAAGAACTTCAATATCTATACAAGTTAGAAGAGATTGACTCACTCCTTGATGATCTAAATCAAATTTGCCGCCATTTTCCGGTAATTATACTGATTGATGAACTAGATAGGGGATGGGATGCGTCCGAAGATGCTAAAGCCTTTGTGGCCGGACTTGTTCAAGCTGCAACGTCAATAGATTTGCGAACTTCATCTATTCGTGTGATGCTTTCATTACGAAAAGAAATCTATGAAAATATACCATCTCTCCACGAAGATGCTCAGAAAGTACGTGACATTGTTGAGTTTATTGAGTGGGATGAGCAAAAGCTTTTCCAACTCATCTCAAATCGACTGTCATTCTCATCACCATCATTGAAAAAGATGCATCCGGAGGAACGTTGGAGCGCGGTATTTGAATCGTTAACTGACAGCGATAATATTGACTCATTTCACTATATTGTTGATCGAACTTTATACAGACCAAGGGAATTATTGCAATATTGCATTGAGGTAAGAAATAAGGCTTTAGATCAGAATCAATTGCTTCCAATCAATATTAATACAGTCTTCGAAGTTGAGTATTCTTATTCACAAGAGCATATTAGCGATATAGCCTCAGAGTATCGCTTTCAATATCCAGGACTATTGACTGTTCTTGAGACCTTTAGGGATTTTGAGAAAACGTTTGATCGGAGTACCCTAGAGCTTCGTTGTATCGAAATCTCTGTCAAGGATGTTCCCATTGATCCTATCGCAACCTGGTGCTTTGATGTAGCACCTGAGCAGTTGATTAGTGTCTTATGGCAGATTGGTTTTTTGCAAGTTAAAGTAGCTAATGAATCAAATATGCCAGCCCAATGGCGTAGTAAGTATCTGGGATCTCATCAGATTAAGTTGATTAATCTGATGAGAATACAGAGTTTTCAGATTCATCCTCTGTTCCATACATTTCTCGGATTTGGATGATTCAGTAATTGATTCACCTTGTAAAACTTCAGCCTGAAAATGATCATGCACCCGACATCCAAAAGTATCGGACTTAGAATTCAAGTATTACCTACTGCAGATGATGGGCGACGTTAGAAAGTGGAATTTTCTACTGGGCATGATAAGCTTTCGGTGTCATCCCCGTCAGGTGCCGAAATTTTCGCCCTAAATGGCTGGGGCTGTCGAAACCGCACTCCAGGGCGATCGCAGCATCCTGCGCCTCTGTTCTCTCAATTGGGCGGGAACAAACGGATTAAATAATAATTTCGTCTACCAAATTTTTGCCATCTGCAATTGGAACCCCGGTAGTTCTGGGTCGCCGCTGACCCCGTCAGGGTTCTCCAAAATCTCGGGTGCTTGACCAGGACGATAGACATGCACTTGACGCGGTTTGCGATCGATCAGAAATCCGAGCAGCGCTCCATTCGCCATGTATTCTTCCATCTTGGTCTGCAGCCCACTCAACGTATCGCTGGATGACTTTAGCTCCACGACAAAATCTGGACAAATGGGCGCAAAGGACGCCTTCTCGTCCTCTGTTAGGGCATTCCAGCGTTCGAGCCGAATCCACGCCGCATCGGGCGATCGCGTTGCTCCATTGGGCAGTGTAAAGCCAGCGCTGGAGTCAAACGCCTCACCTGTGCCATCCTGATCAGCCCAGTTCCCTAGCTGTTGAGCGATCTTAAGATTCCGGTTTCCCGTGTCTGAAAAGGCAGGTGGCATGATGATCACCTCTCCGTTGGCACTGCGCTCGATACGCAAATTGCGATTGGCCTGACAAAATTCATAGAACTCTGCCATCGTCATCTCAATCGGTATCGGCAGGTTCACTGTCAGCGGTACGCTCTCCGTCTGAATCAGCAGCGTTGTCATGGGTCACCTTTGGTCGTCTAGTCGCCAGGGTTTAGCATTGATCGTTACCGTTGATCCTAGTGCTAATCAAGTCAGGTGATACCAAAAAGGCAGCCAACGGCTTGAGTCTCACGCTACGTCACCCATTAGCCTCTAGTCATCAACCGTACACGTTTGGATAGGAGCGGAAGGGCGTTATGTCTAACCTGCTGCAAATCGGGGAATTGGCAAAACAGACCGGACTGTCAATCCGCACCTTGCGGTACTACGACGAGATTGGCCTGCTGGTGCCCTCCCACCGCACCGAGGCGGAGTATCGACTCTACAGCGAAGCGGATATTGCCCGACTCCAGCAAATCTTATCGCTGCGCCAGTTGGGCTTTGCGCTTAAAGAAATCCGCGAGTGCCTGGAGAATCCTGAATTTTCCCTGCCACGAGTGATTGATCTGCATCTAGCGCGCCTGCAAGAGCAGATGGCAGTATCGCGATCGCTCTTCACCCAGCTCAGCCAGCTAGCTCAACAGCTCCAAACCTCTCAGTCCGTTGCGGTTGCAGACCTAATCACCACAATGGAGACGATCACCATGACCCAGCAATATTTGACCCAAGCACAGCACGATTTACTCGAAGCTCGACTCCAGCAGGGAGAGGCCGAATGGCAGCAATTCCTGACCCAGGCGCGATCGCATCGAGCCGAGGGGCGCGACCTCAACGATCCAGAGGTCCAGCAAATGGCGTGGCAGTGGCGAACCAGCATTCTCGGGTTTGTCGGTGGTGACCTCCAGCTCTACGAAGCCCTAACTCAGCTATACCAACAAGAAGGCGCTGAGGCGGCTAGCTGGGGCACGTTGGATGGCCCGACCTTGGAATACATTCTCAAAGCGGTGGCGATGCTATCAGTTCGGGAAGAGTTAGTCGGTTTTGCACTGGGTCGCTTAGCACCAGAAACCCATGCGGTGCTCACCCAAGGTCAGGAAGCCATGCAAAAAAAGTTGCAGATTCACGACTTTATGGGTACGGAAGGGCTGCTGCTGGGACTGCTCGCAGTGAAAACGAGTGTGGCAGCCCAGGCGCTGGGAGAACAAGGCGTGGATTTTGCCACCGCCGAAACCCTGTTTCGCGACTGGTTAGCCGACTGCGCTACGGCACCTGCCGACATCCCTGCCCAAATGCCGTTTACCCCCCGCGCCAACCGCGTATTGGAACTGGCCGCTCAGCAAGCGCAACAGCAGGGCAGCGACCAGATTACCCCGCAGCATTTGCTGCTCGGCATTTTGCAAGAAGGTGAAACCGGGGGCGGTATGGCCATGCGCGTTTTGCAGGCGTGTCGGGTGGACTGCGATCGCCTGAAGCAACAACTCAGGCCCTAAGAAGTAAAAATCTTGCCAATGGACTCACCCAACTAGGTTATTGGTCTTACGCCAGTCAGGTAGCCATTTGCAGGTCATATCCCATATCCCCACATCCAATCCCCACATCTGGGGACTACGGCTCCCCACATCCGTTTGTAACTTTGAGCAGATATCCAGACAGGAGACTGATCATGAATTTACAGAAGCAACTGCTGACCCTGGAGACGAAAGCCAAGCTATCCACCCTATGGATATTTGTCCTACTCAATGTGATCTTTCGAGACCTGCATGAATTGGCTAAGCCGGAATATCTGGAAGAGTTAATCAACGGGCAAGTATCAGAACTAATGCTGCTATTAGCGGGTTTCATCATCGAGATACCGATCGCGATGGTGCTGCTCTCGCTGCTACTGCCCTATGGAGCTAACCGTTGGGCTAACATCATTGCTGCTGCGATCGTCCTCTTGCTTGCGATCGCGTATGGTACAAATGACCTGGATGACGCCTTTTTCCTAATTATCGAGATTGCCGCGCTGTCATTCACAATCTGGTCAGCCTGGCGGTGGCGAAACCCGCTGCTTAGGCAAAGTGCGATCGCTCATGAAGTGTCGTCATGACAGCAATTGTACTGATACATAAGAGGAAATATGACAGTGATTAAAGGAAGCTGTTGTTGCGGAACTGTTCAATTCGAGTTGACTGAAGTGCCCAGCATAATGGGTACGTGCCATTGCAGCCGATGCCGCAAAGTGGGTGCTAGCACTCTCGTCTTCGTCAAATCTGACACGTTTCAGATCACTCAAGGGCGCGATCAAATTGCCACCTACCCGGCTCGACATCCCTATAAGTACGATCGCTGTTTTTGTTCGGTCTGCGGCTCTGCCCTGGGGGAAGTGCTATCTAAAAGTGATTCATTTCCCTTAGCTGCCAATTGCATAGACAGCGATATTGACCTGGAAAACAGCTTTCATGAGTTTGTTTCCGAAAAACCGAACTGGTTCAAAATTGGTGACACTGCACAGCAATTTGACGGGCATCCGTTCAAGGCATAACTGCAAGGTATGAGGAACCATCCATGAAAAAAGTTGCTGTATTTGGCAATGCGGGCGGGGGCAAGTCCACCCTCAGCCAACGCCTGGCCGCCATGACCGGACTGCCCTGGGTGCCGCTCGATTCTCTTCAGTACCGGCCCGGTGGGGGCAAAGTGCCCCACGCCGAATTCAAAGCGGCCCATGAGGCGCTGCTGCAGCAAGACCAGTGGGTGGTAGATGGCTTTGGCTCCTTTGATACCGTATGGGAGCGCCTGGATACCGCCGACACCCTGGTGTATCTCGATATGCCCGTGTGGCGGCACTACTGGTGGGCCACGAAACGATTCCTGCAAGGGCCTTGGGTGTCACCTGCGGGTTGGCCGGAGGGCAGTTCGTTATGGCAGGGCACGCGGCTTTCTTACACCACTATCTGGCTGTGCCATACCAAACTGACGCCCAGATATCGAGACTATGTGGCGCGAGCCCAGGCAAGTAAGACGGTCTATCACCTGCGATCGCGCCGAGACATCAATCAGTTCTACCAAACTATCGCCGCCCAAACCTAAAATTACGTAACTCAGGAGGTGAACCCATGACGACATCAACCAAATTTTGGGACAAAATCGCCAAGAAATATTCCCAGCAGCCCATCGCTGATGAAGCCGCTTATGAGAAAAAACTAGCGGTCACTCGCGACTACTTGCGACCCGATATGGAAGTGCTGGAAATCGGCTGCGGTACGGGATCAACTGCCATCCTCCATGCCCCCTACGTGAAGCACATCCGCGCCATTGATTTCTCTGCAAATATGATTGCGATCGCCCAGAGCAAAGCCGAGGCTGAGCACATTGATAATGTGACCTTTGAGCAAGCCACCATCGAAGATCTTGACATTCTGGATCAGAGCCTGGATGCGGTGCTGGGACTCAGCATTTTGCATTTGCTGAAGAACAAAGAGGCGGCGATCGCTCGGGTCTATCAAATGCTCAAACCCGGTGGCATTTTTGTCACCAGCACGGTTTGTATCGGCGACACAATGAGTTGGTTCAAGCTGATCGCGCCCATTGGCCAATTCCTCGGTTTTTTTCCCTTCGTTGCGGTCTTTACCACCTCAGAACTGGAAACTAGCCTGACTGATGCTGGGTTTGCACTCGATTACCAGTGGCAACCGGACCCAGGGAAGGCCGTATTCATAGTGGCCAAAAAGCCTGAATAAACAATCATGACGCTGAAGCTAGATCACATTTTTATCTTGGTAGAGCCTGGTGCTCAGGCCGTCGATCGCCTGCTGGAACTGGGCTTTCAAGAAGGACCGAGAAATACCCATCCAGGTCAAGGCACTGCCAACCGACGAATTTACTTCGCCAACGGCATGTTGGAGTTTATCTGGGTGCAGAACGCCAGTGAAGCCAGAACCGGACCGGGTCGAAATCTGCACTTTGCTGAACGCGCTGAAGATCCTAAAGCCTCACCGTTTGGCATGATTTTTATCCCCAGCGGAAACACCGCCAATTCCGACCTGCCCTTCCCCGGTTGGCATTACCAACCCGATTACTTCCCGCCACCCAAAAGCTTCCATGTTGGGGCCAATTCTCAGAACTTGAGAGAACCCCTCTGTTTTTATTTCCCGTTTCATGAGCCGGGAGTTCCCCGACCTCAACCCACCCGCAATGCTCAGACGATAAGTGAAATTCTGATTTCGACTCCCTTGACCGATACCGCAGGCGTCTTGGCACGGGTTTCTCAAGTCGATCGCCTCTCTGTGCAATCAGGTAAGGAACATCTCATGAAGATCACGTTAGATGAGAGAGCCCTAAATCGGACAGAAGATTTTCGACCCACATTGCCACTCATTCTGCATTGGTAAATAGGTGACGCCTGCGCTTCTAAGCAGTTGTCCATTGCTCTGGCGGAGTTAGGCGCACAGGACATGTTTTAGCAGCCTGGCTGGTGGCTGGACGAGGACGCTCTAACAAAGCCGCGATCGCTGCGGTTAAACAAACTAGGAAAAATCCTTACGAAGCAATTATTGCGGCCCCATTCAAAGGGCAAAATCCGTGGAAGGTTGCTGCGGAACTCAACCTGCTACTAAATGAATGCAAGCAATTGAGAGACGAGCCATCTTGGCATTGATCATTGTTTCCTAGGCAATAGCCTAAGCAGTGAATAGGTACTCAGTCGGTATCAAATTGTGTAACCGCGTGAGAGACAGTAGATTGGTCGTGTTTGACTACTTAAGGATGGGTGTCTGTAAGCGCTAGCTTTCGCCACGCTGCTGAGTGAGATACCCATCGACAGTTTGCTGTAGCATCCATGCGAAGTAACGATGGGGTTGCCCAGCACCACCCTTTATTTTCATTCTGGGAGAATCGTTTATGTTGACTACTGCTGTTGCTAGGCGAGTCGTGATTAAACGGCTCAGTCTGGCCCTAACGCTTGCTTTAACAACGGCTCTGCCTGCAACTGCCCAGACAAGTTCTCATCGTATTACCTGTCAAGCCACCACGTCACTCAGTCAGAGGGGGAGCCTGACATATCGGCTGACGGGCACCGTACCCGCAGTAACTGATGGGTCGGTGCCCCAAAATCCGATCGGCACCAGTCTCAGCCTGACTGTGCAGCGGCGCGATACTGCTGGTCGCGTCCAAACCCTGCTCAACGCTGCTTCCCTGAGCGACTATGAGCAACTTGCCCCCGATGCCGACTATTCCCAATTGCCTTTTGCCGCGCCATTTCAGGGTCAGCCTAACAATGGTCATCGTCTTTACAGCGCTACGGCTTCGGTCAATGGTCTCTATATCAGCCTGCGACCTACTAATGGCTCACCCCAGCAGGTGCAGGTGGTGCATTATCTGAGCCAGGGACAGTATCTGCGATCGCAGGCGGGCACCTGTCAGGCCGGATAAAAAATAGACCGACCAACCGGAATACGCCGCATCCTCGTTGGTAATACCTTTCGCTGATTTACTTCACTTTTATCGTCTAACCGAACGTCATCGGTCAGGTCTTTATGGGTTCATCATTCCCATTGTCTGCTCGGTATTCTTTTTTGCGGCCAGCGTCTGCTGCGGGTCTGGTGGCGGCGCTGGGGGTGTTTTCTGCTCTGCCGCTGTGGGCCCAGTCTTCGACGGGGGGCGATCGCTCTCCCTTTTGCCAGGTTGTTGAAGATCAAACCTCTCTGTATTTAGACGTAACGGCGATGCGGGACGCCCTTGAGCAGGGGGGCGATCCCAATCAGCTTTGCAATTTATTGTATGGACAACAGTGGCTGCCGCTGAATCTGTTGATTTCTAGTGAAAGTGACCTGATTGAGTTAGCGATCGCCCAGGGAGCCGATGTCAACGCCCAGGATGGTGAAGGCAACACCCCGCTGCATTACGTTAACTACCACGGGGAGGCGTTGGCCCAGATGTTGATTGATCGGGGTGCGAACGTCAACGCCCGCAATCATCGGGGCGACACGCCGCTGCACAATATCTTTGGGCGTCTGTCTCCAGAAGTGATGCAGCGCTTGCTCGACCACGGGGCTGACATCAACGCCAGAAACCAGGAGCAGTTTACCCCCCTGCACCGGGCGACAGAAGAGACCATCGCCTGGTTGTTGGCTAACGGGGCCGACATCAACGCCCGTACCAACCAAAACTGGACACCGCTACACTATGCGGTCACTGTTCCTGCCGTGGCGATACCGCTGATTGAAGCTGGCGCGGATCTCACATTGCAAAACACTCAGGGTGCGCCGATTCATGCCGGCAGCCTTGCCCCGACGGTGTTAACGGCGATGCTAGACCGGGGTGTGAACGTCAACCTGACCAACCAGCAGGGAGAAACGCCCTTGCACCGACATCGGTTTAGCCCTGAACTGACTCAGATACTGATTGATCGCGGGGCTAATCTCGATGCCCAAGATGACAAGGGCCGGACACCGCTGTTTGATGTCAATATCGAAGTAGCGCGGCAGCTGGTAGCGGCGGGGGCCGATCTGACGCTGCAAGACCATCAGGGTCGCACGGCGCTGCACCAGGCAGTGATTGAAGAAACCAGCTATTGGGGCACCGAGCTAACGGCGCTATTTTTAGGCCAAGCATTACCTGAGCCGCTCCATACCGTGCGGGACAACAACGGCGAGACCGCTCTAGAGATCGCTCAGCGGCTGGGCAAGACAGAAATCGCCAACCTCCTACAGGCGGCTGAGACCGGACCGGGAGACAACTGGGCCGATGTGCCCACAGATGAGGCGACGGCGGTTTTACGGCAGCTACTCCAGGCTCAGAACTGGGCAGCGGCCGATCGCGAGACCCGGAAACTGCTTGACCCTTACTCCGTGCCAAACCCGGCGGTTGAGACTCTGATAGTGACTCCAGAGCTGATTCGCGCCATTGACCAGGCATGGCTGGCGGCCAGCGACGGGCGCTTTGGTCTGAGTGTGCAGCTGCGGCTGTGGCAGGCGGCTCAGGCAGATCATCCGAATGCCCCCGATGCGGCGGTGAATGCTTTTCGCGATCGCGTCGGCTGGAAAATCCCCGCTCCCCGTCAAGAAACCGACTTTATCAGCAGCGACTGGCGCAACGAGTCAGAACTGACCTACTCCTTGCAGGCTCCGGCAGGGCATTTGCCCTGGGTCGGGGTCTCAGACGCAGTCGTGCAGGATCTAGCGACGCCCGGCCCCGGTGAAGCTTGCGGTAGCTGCACTATTGATGCGATGGCTCTGCGCAATGGCCGATTCTATGGCTACATTCCTAGCTTGTTCTCGACCGTACAACAAGCGATGAATCCGCCCGCCGATTCGTCCTGGCGATCGCCCCAAGTGCGATTTACCCTTGACTTAGCGGCGATATTTCAGCTCGATCCGTCATGGGCCGATAGCATCACCCCTCATGCGGTGGCCATTAGCCCCGACAGTCAGCTGCTAGCCGTGAGCAGTTCCACAGAAGTCGCCGATTACCAGGCGGCTTTAGCGTTGTGGAACCTGACGACGGGCACCCGCCGCGTGACTCTGCTGCAACCCGCTAGGCTCCGGGCCGAGACGCTGGCCTTTAGCGCCAACAGTCAAACCCTGTGGGCCGGGTTAGACAACGGTGAACTGGCGAGCTGGGACACAGAACGGGGCACGCTCATCAAGCAGTGGTCTGCCAATCAGGGTGGGGTGAACGCGATCGCTCTCAACCGCGACAGCACCTATCTCTACAGCGGCGGCGCAGACGGCACGGTCAAAGTCTGGTCGCCTAGCGGTCAGCTCTACCAAACCCTGCGGCTGTCTGCCGGAGAAGTTAACCCCAGCCCAGTGCGATCGCTGCTGCTCAGCCCTGACGGCCGGCAACTGGCGGTGTCCACCGACCGCACCATTCAGCTTTGGGGCACCGACGGTCGGCTGATTAAAGTCATCACGCAAATCACCGACCAAACCGATATTGTCTACGACGCCCGATCCTTGGCCCATAGTATGGCCTTTAGCCCCGACAGCCGCTACTTTGCCACCCTCGACACTGACCACAGCGTCAAGCTGTGGAATGCAGGCAATGGCGCCCGAGTGATCACCCTGCGCAGTTCTACCCCGGTGCAGGCGTTAGCCTTTACGCAAGATGGGCAAACCCTATTGGTGCGCGACAATCAGCAGTCAGTAACATACTGGAACTTGCAAACCTATGCGCGCGATCGCACCCTCTCCGTGGCTTCAGAAAACAGGTTTGAACCTGCCGATACCAACGGAGCCACTGTCCTCTCACAACCGATTACCCTCAGCCCCAACGGTCAAACCTTTGCAGTGCCCCTAATGCTGGCTTCGTTAGAGTCTGCCGTTGATCTGCGCCGTACTCGCGACGGCGAGCGGCTGACCGTCTTGGCAGGGGTTCACAACGCTCACTTTAGCCCCGACAACCGCTGGCTCGTGACTGAAGGATATACCGTTAAGATTTGGGCTCCCCAGTAGATTCAGATTGGCGCAGCAGAGGATTATGATCCATCGGATTCAATCAATCGGCTTAGGGATACTGCTGGTTGGCGGGCTGTCTGCCTGTCGGTTGCCTCAGTAGGCTTTTAGGTACTTCTGTCAGGCACTCAGGCTAGCGGGTCTTGGCAAGACGCAACCTATTTTAATCAGAATGACATCTATCGACCACTGATGCTTGATTTCAGCTTTGCCAAAGGTAACGTAAACCAGAACGTGGTGCCGTGATTAGGTTCACTTTCGACTCCAATTTGGCCACCATGCGCTTCGATGATTTGTCGGCAGATGTAGAGGCCCAAGCCTAGGTGCAAGGGCTGTCGGTGGTTGATACCGCGACTGTAGCGATCGAAGATGCGATGCTTGAGCGAAATCGAGGTGGTGTCTTTGGCGTCTGGGTGGCTGATGCCTTGCCCATTGTCGCTGACGGTGCAGTGCAGGTAGTTGCCTTCCTGGGTTGCATTGAGCGTGATGTCCAGTCCGGGGCGGTTGTACTGTAAGGCATTGGTGATGAGGTTGTCGTAGACGCGACGAATCTGTAATGGATCAACCATCACGAGGGGCAGGTCAGCCGCTATGAGGACGTGGGGGGTGCCCTGCATCTGATTCAACAGGGGTTGCAAATCAAGGACAGTGCTATCTACCAGCTGCCGCAGGGCGATCGCCTCTCGATGCAGTGCGATGCCGCCCATGTCTTGGCTATGGGCTTCCAGCAACGAATTGATCAGCTTGAGCTGTCGTTCTTGACCTGCAATCATTTGGTCAACGACAGTCTGATCCATCCAGACTTTGCCCTCGTGGGCAGACAGGGTTTTGAGCAGCATCAACGTGCCCGTAACGGGATTTCGCAGATCGTGAGAGACCGCATGGAGAAAAAGTTGCAACTGTTGGCGCAGGTCAAACTCGCGGATGAGAAGGCGTTCGTAGAGAAAGATACCGAAGTCAGCCACGCTAAACGTACAGGCCATGACGACGGTGAAGAGAACAAAAATGGGAAGCTGCATACCCTCCGGCAGTCCCAGAAAGTCAAAGCGGAACAGCAAAAACGAGAGGCTAATCAGACCCATCAGGCTAGCCTGAGAAATCAAGTGCCAGGACCAATGCACAGGGATGAGGACCGCTTGCAGTAGAAAGAAAATCGTCCAGCCCCCCAGATCGAGCATGGTATCGCCTACGACCATATGCTGGAGTTGAGGCACCATCAGCACAGCGCCTGAATACCCCCAGAAAGCCCAGCGAGTAAAGGCAGGCGATCGCACGCGATGCAGCAGCAACAGGTTGAGCGACAGTCCCAAAAATTGCGAGACGACCAAACATATCAAAAAGACAGGGCCGTATTCCGCTAGCATTGGGTCGGTGTCGCCACTGCGTTCGATAGCAGGTAAAATCAGGCCCAGATTGAGCGTCGCTAAAATGCCCAGGAAGACTATTGACAGAGTGTTGATCAGTCGTAGGCGATCGCGCACGAACCGTTCTCGCCATAGACAATATTCTTTGGAGGGTGGAGGGGCCGCCAGTGATTGTGCCAGTTGCTGCCGTAGTCGATGCAGCGATGTCGTTAAAAAGGTCATCGGGCGATACTCCCACCGGAATGGCGTTGCGCCATTGCGGTTCCTTTTGAAGGCAATAGGTCTGTCCCAATGCTCTCGTAATTAAGCGAAATGAGCATCCCACGACTCGATCATCCAAGTGGGTAAGTTCGGGAGAGTAAAATGAAAGCCTGTTTTGCTTGGGTAGCAATGGGTGCGACACCGACGGCTCTGACCTTACTGATTGTCGATAATGACCCGATGATGCGATTGGGGTTAACAGCCGCCCTCAGTCAGCAGGCCGATTTCGTCCTTGTAGGCGAAGCCACAAATGGTCGTCAGGGCGTTGAACAGGCCGGTGCGCTCAAACCTAACGTTGTGTTGATGGATGTGGGGATGCCGGGGATGGACGGCATTGAGGCGACTCAAATCCTCAAAGCGCAGTTTCCTGACCTAAGAGTGGTGATGCTGACCTCCCACACCGATGAGACAGAGATTATTGCGGCTCTTTCCAGCGGGGCGGATGCTTACTGCATCAAGGGAACGGATGTGGAAGCGCTAGCGAATGCCATCCGGGTGGCGGCTTCTGGCGCTGCCTATCTCGACCCACAAATTGCCCGAAAGATCATGCAAAATTTGACGCCCGCTCGTCCCAAAGTTAAGTCAAGTGAGGGGCTATTGAGCGATCGCGAACGCGAAGTCCTGGAACTCATCGTGGAGGGCTTGAGCAACACCGAAATCGGCCAGCAGCTCTACCTCAGCCCCAATACCGTCAAGACCTACGTGAAAGGAATTATGAATAAACTCGTAGTGAGCGATCGCGTCCAAGCTGCCGTCGCCGCCGTCCGTCGTGGCCTTGTGGACTAAGGGATAGACGCCCCAACAGGCCGCGTTGGCGCTAGCCTGTCCGCAGGACAATCGCCCCTTTTCCAGCTAGAGCACGCGCACGCGCTTGATCAGCACCACGACGACTTCATTGGGCTGTCCGGTGGCGATGGGTTTGCTCCAGTCGTTGGGTTCGGCATAGTTGAGGTATGCAGGCGGGCGATCGGTTTCTTCGGTGCGATGAGCATAATGCCGCAGACGCATGACCTCACGGACTTGCTCTAGCAGCTTCTTCGGTTTTGGTTCCATAGATTTTTATGCGGATTCAGTGACCAAGGTATCAAAAGGCACTTATTAGTCTTTTTGTACTATACCTGAAAATATGTGGAAGGTTTCTCGCGATCTAGCGGAATTGGAATAATATGCAGAAAGTTTCTCGCGATCTACCCAGATTTGCCTGCTCGCAAGAAACCTTCCGCCGATCTACCCGAATTGGGATAATATGCGGAAACTTTCTGTCTAATAACATTGTTATGCGGCTGGAGTCCTTGGTGAAGGCAATCCATGTAACCTTATCTTCTGTCAGCATTAAAGACTCCTCTTCTACTGCTCTCTGGGTAAGCGGTGTAGGATAGTGGCAAGGAGGGCAATATGAATATTCCTATCGTTGACGAGGTCGTCGAACAGTTGAAAGCTATGCCTCAACCGTTACAAAGGCAAGTGCTTGAATTTGTTCGATTACTGGTAAAAGCGGAAGTTCGAGGCACACCAGGGCCGCAATTATTACGTTTTGCTGGTTCAATTTCTTCTGATGATCTTCAGTTGATGCGTGAGGCGATCGAACAGGATTGTGAACGAGTAGATATTGATGAGTGGTAGGTTTTTGCTCGACACTAACATCGTTATTGCGCTTTTTGCAGATGAGGCGATCGTCAAAGACAATCTTGCTCAAGCCAGTGAAATCTTCATTCCAAGCATTATCATTGGTGAACTGTGTTATGGAGCAAGAAAGTTAGGACGAGTTGAAGCAAACTTAGTAAGAGTTGATGAGTTAGTTGCCGGCAGCACAATATTAGTATGTGACGCTGAAACCGCACGGCAATACGGTGAGGTCAAAAACAAGTTAAGGCTCAAGGGTCGTCCGTTACCAGAAAACGATGTCTGGATTGCAGCCCTTGCACTACAGCATGATTTGATACTAAATAACACGCGATGCTCATTTTCAAGAAGTGGAGAGTCTGAGAACCGCAGTGTGGTGAATAAAGCCGCCGCATCACAGCCCGGTCGAAGCGGACTGCCGAAAGTTCCCGACGTGGATGCAGAGGTCGCCGACAGTCGCTCAGTCGGAACGTTAGACTGCCTGAATTTCCAATCCCAATCCGCCAGATTGAGAGCATGCTGAGAAGCCACAAGGTTATGGTTACGAGATTCATAGTTTTGTGTTGAAAATTACAAACTTGACGAGGTACGAGTATGTCATTCGAGCGTGTCCGCCGATCCAAGTCCCAAAGTCCCCAGTCCTCGTCAAGCACGTCTCAGTTTGCACCTCGTCCGTTTTCTGTCCAGGAACCTAAACGCCTTCCAACACAGGAAGATATAGAGAACGAAGCTCTTCAGCAAAGTAAGTTTGAGGCGTCTGGACTCCAGCTAAAGGAGAAGCACGGCACCATCGCGCCTGTAGAGCAAGAAAGGCTGGGTGTGCTGCAAGCCAAGATGGATAGTTTCTGGGCGCAGCGCATGGAACGAGCAAAAGCGCAGCCCAACTTGTTGGAAATTCTCATCCGCAATTCTCAAGCAACACAGACGACTGAATCCCAAGCACCTGTTCAGTCAAACACGATACAAGCGAAAAGCGATACAACAGGCGATCGCCCAGAGTCATCTGTGGAACAGCCACTTCATAAAACTGGCTTGCCCGGTGTTCTCAAAGCAGGAATTGAAAATCTGTCAGGATATTCGTTAGATGATGTCAGGGTTCACTACAATTCGCTAAAACCTGTTCAATTGCAGGCACTTGCTTATACCCAAGGAAGTGAGATTCATGTTGCCCCTGGGCGAGAGCAACATTTACCGCATGAAGCCTGGCATGTGGTGCAACAGGCGCAGGGGCGGGTACGTCCGACGATGCAGTTGAAGGGGGTAGGCGTGAATGATGACACTGGGCTGGAGCAGGAGGCGGATGTGATGGGGAAGAGGTCGTTGCAGATGCGCCATTCAGGACAATTGCAAGCAAATGCGATGCCCACGAATCATGCTGTCGGAGAGAGATACTCTGCATTTGTGAATTACCATTGCGAGGAGGTTGCACAACCGAAGTTATTACATGAGGCTCGAAGCAAACCCACTGCCGCGCAAAATCTTAAACTCGCACCCTCTGATGCCAGCTATTTTGCCCCGGTTATCCAGAGGGAGATTTGGATTGGCGATACAAAATACGAATCTTATAATGAGCAACTGATCGACAGCATCTATAACCTCGCGAAACCTTATATCACTCAATGGGTCAAGATGGACGAAATTTTTTGGCAGAAAACAAAGAGGGCAACCACAACCGCAAAGAACAATTACCTTAACCAGGACGGAGAAGATGTTAAAGGGTTAAAGAATGATGTGAGGGCAATGCTGCGGAAATACAATGCAAAAAAAACATTCGACAATAACCAAGATTTAGCGAGGCAGGTTGTGCAGGACGTAAAGTTAAAGTTGCTGGGTATGGAAAAAGTCATCGGGGTAGATCATCAGGATGGGCAATTCTCAGCAACTGCCGACGATCCAAATGTGGGGAGGACTGGCAAGACTAAAACTCTGCGCATTTATCGCACTATGAGCGCCGCCAACTGGAACAACTATACTCAGAGCAATGACCTTGGCGATATTCTCTATGGTCATGGTGGATCACTGGGACAAGCCATGCACTATTTTGCAATGTCCAAGCGTGACAAAAAAGACGATGTATTGGTTGAATTCAAGTTCTCCAATACGGCACAAAACCTGATGGACTCTACCCAGATTAGCCGAGGGGGTGAAGGCGGAGCCCCAAGAAACAATAAGCTGACCGGCAAGAGTGAGCAGAACGACATAATGCAATTGGATCAGTCTATATTCAGCGTAAATCTTTCCAGAAGCAAGGCTCTCATTAAACAATTAAATCCCCAGGTGGAGCTAATTGCCTATGCAACATGACACCTAGATCTGTGTGACCGGTCGTAGAAGCATAACTAAAGCATTTGAATTGATGGGATAATAATCTCTTAGCTGTCGTTGGTATTCTTCACCAACGAAGATAAAAACCGAAGAAGTTTTTAGTGCGATCGCCAATCTTGTAGGGTGCGTTCCCAACCGTAACTCGTACTACCCATCGATAAATTTTTGGGAATGTACTATGCTCATAAATTCATTGAAGCAAGAGATCGCAGTCTAACAACGCCCATGCACACCGACCACCGCAAGTTAATCGGTTATGATGCAGAGCTTATCTGCGGCGGGTGATGGGCACCGTTGGGCCGCAAGTTCAACCTAGTAGGAATCTGAAATGTCTGATTCCCGCCTTCGTATCCCCGTCGACGATGCCTATCTCCATGCACTTGGTCTTGCGACATATGCCTTTGCCAGGTGCGAATGGCAAGTGGTTTGGTGTTGTGAAAAGATCAAGCCAGGAGCTATTCGCAAAATCGTGGATGATGAGAAGACGGCAGGTTCCATAGGGAAGCTATTTTCCAATCTCGTCAGAAACATGCCGAAATCCAAGGAGCGGGAAGAATTGGCTGATGCAGCGGCTGAGTTCCTTCGTCTTGTAGGTCTAAGAAACCAAATCCTCCATGGCAAACCGTGTACGGCTCCAGGTGGAGCGCAACGCCTCAGCAGTGATGAGATCATTGAGATATCGGATCTTGAGGAGGCCGCTGATGCCTTCGCAGATTGCGGTAGCGTGCTCAATGGACTGTTCTACGGGTTCCTCGACCAATATGTGCCTCAGTAGCATGGTGGCGTTGCGGACCAACAAATCGCTGCAGCGGACGTTTGACCCGTCGCCCATTGTTGCTTTCGCAAAAACGGCCGTCGCCTCAAACGCCTCTGAGCGCAGGCGTTAGCCATCCTCTGCTAGCACAAAGTTGAATTGAGCCTGAGGACGACTCTCCTGTGGAGAGGCTGCGCCAACGCCGCTATTATCCATCGACACCAACAACTCCGGTCGATAGAGAAAATCGCCCTCGTTTAAGGGTTCATCAGGAAAATAGAGCTGCGTCGTGAGCGCTGACTGGTGGGGCAACTGCACCCGCACGTGAATGTGGCGAGTCCGCCCCGGATAGATGCCGGGCGCGATCGTTTCTAGTTGGTAACGTCCCTCCCCATCGGTGAACTGGTGCCCGCGAAAGGTATAGCCGCTGTTGTCGTATTCGCCCTGGGCATTGGTATGCCAAAAATCAACCAAGGCCCCCGCGATCGGGGTGCAGCGGGTCGTCAATACCTGTCCGGTGAGAATGATAGACGTGCCAGCGACCCCCAGATCTAGCAGCGAGGTGCGCTCTGGTGAATTGGGCGTATAGAACGGTCCTGCCGTTTGGGAGGGAGTGGGGTCGTCGCCACAAGCGGGTGTCGGCGGTAAATTTTGGGCTAGGGCAGATGGCTCAGTTGTGGGCAAAGACGAACTCGCAAACCGCCGAATACAGGCCGCTAAGGAGAAAGAGCCGAGAAAGAACGGTCCGGTTTTGAGCAGCACTCGACGGCGGTATCGAGCATTTCTTAACAGTGACATTTCGAGGCTTCTCCTCGTTTCAATGCAGAGACGAATGGTGTGAGTAACCTGGGTGGATGCTTCTTCTCAATTATGCAACGTCTCTCTGCACCTGCCCTAAAACGGTAGATTGACTGACTCCAAGATTTGGGAAAGGATTCGAATCGCCCGCTGGCCAAAGCGGGCAGATAAAACACCACAGAGGACTGGAACCGCGATCGCCCCCACCAACCTTGCCATCCCCACGGCGGCCCAGCTTCCATAGGTCATATCTACCGACAGCCACAGGTAGGCCAGAATGGGCACCCCGCTCAGGAATACCCCGGTCAAGAAATTTCGAGCCGCGATCGCCAGAGAATTTTCATTGGATTCAGACGAATGCAAAGAGTCAGGCGCCATGGGTTTGCCTCAGCGAGGATAGAAATAGCTGCGATTAAAGATTGTTTTGAGCCTACAGCGCAGTCAAACTTTCGACCTCCTGCGCTTGGGTTCACCCAACTGGGTGAGGATAGCCCTCTCTCGATAATGACCCAACTGAGGGTATGCAAGGCAAAGCAATCCTCTCTATTGTCAAAGGGTTGAATAGTTCAAGCCTTATGGAAAACGTTTCGAGCGAAACCCGATGCGCGGCGCGATCGCGCCTCTGGATCATGCTGTGCTGGTTCCTACTAGCGGAAACGATACTTTTAGCCTTGATGGCAGGAGCCATCGTACTGACTGCAATGGGAACAATCGTCAGCGATCGGGCTTCGTCACGCACAGCGTCACCCAATATGACTTTTCCAAAATGACAGGTAGTGCCACTATGACAGATTCGTGCCATTTCACTGCCCTGCTTGATTAGTCATGAAAAAGCTTCTCGTCTGGCCCCATACAAACTTTCGCGCTCTCACAGGACTAGCCATCGGTTTAACCACCATTTTGACAACCTCGGCGACAGCCCAAGCTGAGACATTTAGCGATATTGCCCCGCAATATTGGGCTGTCGACTATATCAGTGCCCTCGCCGATCGCGGCATCCTGAGTGGCTACCCTGATGGCACCTTTCGCCCAGAAGCGACCGTGACGCGGGCCGAGTTTGCCGCAATTTTGGTGCAGGCGTTTCCCACGACAGAACCGTTGCCTGAAGGCTCCATCGGTGGATTTATCGATGTCCCCGCCGATTACTGGGGCTATGGGGCGATCGATACGGCGAATGCAGCTGGTTTTCTCATCGGCTATCCCAGCAACGAATTTCGACCCGAACAGACCCTTTCGCGGGCGCAGGCGCTGGTCTCTTTGGCTAACGGATTGGACTACAGTAGCGACACCTTCAATAGCTTGAGCTATTACACCGATGCGGCAGCCATTCCTGACTATGCCCGCGCCAGCATCGCTGCCGCTACCCAGGCGGAAATCGTCGTCAACTACCCCACGCTGACCCGGCTTCAGCCAAACCGTGGAGCTTCACGGGCTGATGTTGCGGCCTTTGTGTATCAAGCGCTAGTGCAGGAGGGACAGATTCAACCACTGGCCGACCCGTCCTATGTTGTGGGCGTGCAAGCCGATCGCTGGTCAACGACGCCGATTGCAACGCTACCAACCCGTGCCCAGCAGCTCAGTGTCAGCCGCGACGGCACTCGTATTGCAACTCTCAGCCCCAGCGGCGACCTGATCCAGATTTGGCAGGGGCCAACGGGGGCGCTGATCACTGAAATCGCCACCGATGGCACCACCCGCTTTGAGGCGATCGCCCTCAGCCATGACGGGACTCAGGTCGCCGCGATCGCCCAAACCCTCCCGGACAAGGCGCTAACGCTACAGTCGCGGCAGGTTGAAGCGGGACAACAGCTCTGGCAGCAGCCCCTCGGCACCGCTCAAGGACAGTTTCGAGATGAGGCCGGGTTTGTCGGCGTGCCCCTGGTACACGTCGGGTTTCAGCCCGGTGATGGCCAGGTGCTGAGCCAGGTGAGTTTGGGGTTTGGCCCTGCCGATCGCCCCACTAATATTCAACTCCAGCTTCACGCTGCATCTACGGGAGAAGCAATCCAGTCTTTAGCTAACCCATCTGGGTCAGAGCACGGCCAGTTTGCCTTTAGCCCGGACGGTGAGTGGCTGGCTGGGATGGGCTTTGTGCGGCCAGACGCAGGGTCAGAGGTGGGACAGGTCATCACCGTTTGGTCAATGGACACGGGAAGGGTAGAGCGCACCCTGGCCCTGGATAGCAACTTTGGGTTTGTGGACATGGTGTTTACCGGCCCGGATATCCTGCGATCGCTGTCGCAAAATCTCTACGACCTCCATCTCGATACCTGGAATGTGCGCACGGGCGATCGCCTAGAGCGCATTACCGAGCTGCGCGGCGTTGACCGCCAAGATCGCCTCGGTCGCCTCAGCCCAGACGGGCAATACTACTTTGTTCGCGGCGATGTGGCCGGAACACGGCTCATTAATATTGCGACCACCGCCGCCACCTATTTTAATCTGCTGGTCGAACAGGCCCAGTTTGACTCAACTGGCAACTATTTGGCGATCGCCACTCAAGATGACGTTCAAGTTTTTGTCCGAGATTTACCATAGCCCCTTGCACCTCACGTGACGTCAGGGTCTACCATCCAAGCCATCAACTGCAATTCACAGGCAAACCGGAGCGAGTGCGATCGATGTCTAATTTGCTAAAAATCGGCGAACTGGCGAAACAAACGGGGCTCTCGGTGCGGACGTTGCACTATTACGACGAAATTGGGCTGCTGGTGCCATCTCATCGCACTGAGGCTGACCATCGGCTGTATAGCGACCAGGATATCATTCGGCTTCAGCAGATTCTGTCGTTGCGGCAATTGGGCTTATCCCTAAGTGAAATTCAAGACTGTTTGGCGAGTCCTGAATTTTCTTTGCCCCAGGTCATTGACCTGCATCGATCGCGCCTACGCGACCAAATCGCTCTATCTCAGACGTTACTCACTCGACTCAATGATCTTGCCAGAGAGTTAGAAGCCACTCAATCGGTTGCAGTTGAAAACCTGATTGAAACGATGGAGACCATCACCATGACTACCCAATATTTCACACCTGAACAGCAGGCCGTTCTGGATCACCGCTTTCAAGAACGCGAGGGCGAGTGGCAAGCACTGCTGACCGAGATTCAGACCGCAATCGCTAGCGGCACCGACCTCCACAGTCCGACCATGCACCACCTCGCCCGCCGCTGGCTGGGCAGCATGAAAACCTTCGTTCGCGGCGACAGCGACATTTACACCGCTCTGACTCGGATGTATCAGGAGGAAGGCCCCTCAGCAGAAAGCTGGGGCGGTATGAATGCCAGCACCTTTGAAACCATGCTGAAAGCGGTTTCCTTGCTAACGCTGGGAGAGGTCACGGAGGCCCTGATTCCCACCGACAAACTCTTTAGCCCGACAACTCAAAACGTTGTGCAGTTAGGCGAGGCAGCAATCAAAGCCATCAACTTTGACTTTCTAGGCACTGAGGGGCTGCTGTTAGGACTGTTGTCAGATGAGGGCAATCTGGCTGGTCGAGTGCTGCGGGACAAAGGCATAACGTTTGAAGTCGTGCAACCTTTGGTGGCGAAGTGGCTGGGGGTGCGGCCTGAACCGCCCCAGGGTTGGCATCCTCCGCAGCTACCGCTGGCGATGCGGGCCAGACGAGTGATTGACCTGGCGCTAGAGCGGGCCAAAACGGGTGGCAAATCGCAAATTGCCCCGGAACATTTGCTCCTCGGCATTCTTGATGAAGCTCACGAAACTGGCGGCGGCCTCGCCACCCACATCCTCAAAGAGGAACTGGGAATTGACCTGGAACAGTTGGCGCAGCGGCTTGAGGCGGCGATCGCCCCAAACTGACCCTGGCGAGCAATTGCTCTACCATCCGATTGCCCATATTCCAGCCAGTCGGCCTCATCCAACTGGGTCATCTTTTTGGCGTTGCTGAATCAAGAGATGAATCTTGGAGGCACTGGAACATCGTCAAACTTGAGGTAGTGAAGTAACAATCGGACAGAGTGAGCCAGCATGTCTACGGACTTCGAGTAACAAAGCGTTTTGCGATGCAGCCGAGCCAGATAGTGCCGCAATCGGGTGTTTTCGCCTTCCACTCGAGTCA
>NZ_JASATW010000043.1:0-24219 GCF_030405905.1 Sphaerothrix gracilis Ecp01 | reverse complement strand
AGCTCTGCCAAGCCGTCCCAAAGCTGGGTAACAACGCCTCAAACTCTGACATCCTCAAGCCAGTTAAACTGCATAGGATTCGAGGTTTTGTCCGTAACTCGGCATAGGTCACTTTCATTGAATGTCTCGGGTCGATGCTTCTGACACTAATCATCCTATCGGTTCAATTTCCGATAAGGTCTAGTGATTCGATTGAATTGCCTTACAACATTCCGGCCCATGATCCCAATAGCCTGATTCCGTCTGATATCTATGATCCAGGAACTTCTTCAGCACCTCGAATGGAGCGCTCAGAAGCGGATCGGCGGATTGAAGACTATCACCAGATGATAGCGGCCCAGCAGGTCGCTGAAACAGGCTATAACTTCATCTCAGCGGTGATGAAGACGCACACGAGCTACCAGAAAGCTTTGGGAGACGGCTTTACGGCGTTGAAAGAGACACTGACAACGCAGCGCAAACAGGTGAGTGCCGCGACTGCCGTTGTAGACCTGAGCACCGAGCGGCTCAAGTTTGCTACTGCCGTCCAGCGCAATGAGCAAGCCAACATTAAGCTGTCTGGCGAGCAGGTTAAGACAGGACTGCTGCAAGAGCGGACGGACATCGAGCTTGTCAAAGTGCGCAACGAGATCCAGGGACTCAAGGCTCAAGCCCAGCAAGCCTTGATGAAAGCCCAGTCCTTAGAGCTATCGGCCTAGAACGAGACGGGACGCCCGCTGGCGTCCCTCACTACTTCATTTCGAGGGAGCATCCTCATGAAAACGCAACGGGAACGCGGTAAAGAAGAGAAACAGCGCCACCAGAAGGTGCATTCCAGGTTCGGCTACCTGTCTACGCTGGTATGGCTGACCAGTGGCACGTCCCTATCGATTTCATTGCTCAGCGGCATTCTGTTTCAGAATCCGGGCATGGCGATCGCGGGCTTTGGGACGACGGGACTGTCCTTTGCCGCTCTGAAGTCTAGCCGCGAACGCGCCACTCAGACCGCGATAACGCTGTTGGTGCAGAGCAACAATGATTGGGAGCATCGGCTGGCAACTACGGCTCAGGAAAGCCAAAACCAAATCGACAGGCTGACCCGTGATCGTGATGCTTTGCAGGCATCTCAGAGAGAGCTGATGCAAACGCTAACAGAGGCTCAAAGCCAAGCAAGCGATCGCCAAGAGCGGATGAAGGTTCTACAGACCGAAGCCAGCCAGATGACAGGACAACTGAGTCGTTTGCAAGTGCAAGTGGCTGAACTAGCTGCTAGAGACAGCGCTAACCAGACAGAGCTAGGGCAGCGACGAGAGCAGGTCAAGACGCTCTCGCAGCGTCTAGCCCAGATGCAGGAGTCCCTCGAACAAGCTCAATCCCGTCTGAGTGAAAAACGCTATGACCTCGCCGTCCACCTAGACGCGATTGAGGTTCAGATCCTTGACGTTTGGAATCCTTTATTTCAGGGACTCATTGCCATCTGCGATCGCTTTGACCCGAATCGTCCGGTGTCTGATTTGGAGTATGCGGGCAAGCCAGTCGAGCTGGACGAGACAGAGAAAAAGCGGTGGACGCACTACCGGGAGTCTCTGGTGGCCTATGACGCGGGCCTTAGAGATCGCGTCAACGCCATGAGTGAAGAGTGCGATTGCCATGACGATGCCTATAGTTTCTTCCTGACCCTGCTGGAGGAGATGACGCTGAGCTACTGCAAGCTGTGGTCGGGCATCCGAGATTTGGAGTTGGGGACAACCCATGAGGGTGAGAAGCAGGCCATCTACGCTGAGTTTGAGCAACTACGCGATGATTACGTCTCGGAAGCGTCCCAGTGGGTCGAGCGGTCTTCTCAGGTTGAAGTCGGCTTCAACGTGATTGAGGACAGCTTCAAGCAGGAACTAGCCAGTTTGCAGCAGCGCATCGTGGACGCGGAAGCTTTAATTGAAGTGCTGCAAGCCCCCCGCCGCTTCCCTGGCGAAACGTCCATCGACAAGGCAGGCAATCGTCTAATTGAGCACTTTGCTGCCCATAGCGTGATTCTAGATGCCGTCGAGAGCATCAAGATTCCCGGTGGCTTCCGGCTGCGCTTCAAAGTAGATCGCAATACCGGCACCACCAAGCTGACCGATTCAGAGATAGACAAAATCTGTGATGAAGTGGGAGCCTGGGGCGTCTCTCAGCATCGGCTCAGCTCCGAGGACTTTGAGCTAGACCCTCGCAACTTCCTGCTAGAGGTGACGCTTTCTACCCCTGGCGAGAGCCAGTCCCGCTCAGCTAAGAGCCGAAAGCGCTCCGCGTCAAATTCAGCAGCGGCCAAAGCAGAAGCCGTAGGCGCTGAACTGGTAGCCGAGCGCTTCACGGAGCTGGTCTGCTACAGTGCGGCAGAGTTTGAGGAGGTTGTGGCGCTCAAGTTCGTCCCGCGCGTCCGGGTAGTAGCTGGCTCAACGGGCGGTAAATCACCTCTACTGGAGCTAATCGCCTGCGCGATCGCCCAGCTCCAGAAAGGTCAGCTCTGGCTAATCAACCCAATACCCGGCAGTCCCAAAGACTGGTTCCATGTGCCAGGGGTGGTGCCGCCGGGGAGCGACGGTATCGAGGCCGCGATTGAAGTGAAAACGACTGCTCCATCGGGTAAGTTGCGGCACTGCTCGTCGGTACCTTGCCAAGCTTCTCCATCAGCTTGCCAAACACACGCAACCTCTGGGCCTAGCTGAGGCGCTACCCAGCGAATTAGGAAAGCGGCTGGAAAGCCAATAGCAGCAATTACGGCCAATTTTCGCCAGCGAATTTTCATAACTATACTTCTGAGAGTTTGGGTTCAAATGATTCAGAGGATACCCAATCAAGCTAATTGCCAAGCGTTATCTCGCCGCGACCAATACGCTCAGCCAATTCGGAGGCAGATAAACCTTTGGCTCCAGCCAGGGCTTTAAAGCCTTGCCAGCCTTTATCGGTCACCATGATCTGTTTACGCTTTTTGGCTTCCTCGTAGAGCGGTTGTCTGGGGTGGAGATTGTCCTGGCTGTGGGGATGCTCGCCAGGGCTATATCTATTTTTTTTAGCCATAGAGAAATTATAAGGATGGTTTCAAGAGATGGGGAACGGGATAGCTTCAATATAGCCCACAGGGATTGACATTTCAATACATGTTGTATATAATGAAACTAGGGCAATAGAGGGCACCCGCCGCCAAGCTAGTTGCCCTCTCAAGTGGTTGTTAACCCTGGAGATATTGTAATGCCTGTTGAAGTTGCCCTTGCTTACGAAGCCCAAAAGCGAGAACAAGCTGACACTGATCGCATTGAATGGACGCCCGAAGCACTCAATCCTGAAGCCGCTGAGGTTGAGTCAGATTTCTATTCTCCTAATGAAAGCAGCAAGTCTAGTGCCACCACAGAGGAACTAGCTTTTGCTGCTGAAGCGCGAGCAGAGTATTGGTTTGATTCACCTAACCCTGATCCAGCCACTGATCTTGACTTTTACATGGATGGTGATGATTGATTGCTGTTCTAGATAAATCACTTAAGGGGCATTCCTGCCCCTAACAAAGCCCTAACGCCATAATCATTTGTGAATAACTATGCAAAGTCAATCTCAAAGTGTATCCGCGCTGGTTCAGTTTCCTCAGTCTGCTAAAGCACCGATCCAGCCTCCTAGCAAAGTGGGTGAATGGAGCCTGCAGCAGATACAAGAAGCCCTGAAGCGACCACTGCCAGCAAACTTGCTCAGCTCCAAGAAACGTGGTGGCAAGCGGATTACTTTCATTCACTGGTACACAGCTAACAGCATTTTAGATAAGTATGCTCCTGGCTGGACGTGGCAGATTATCAGTACACAGCTCTCTAGCGATCGCTTGTTTCTGGTAGGCCGTCTAACAATTCCTACCAGCGAAGGCCATATCTACCGCGAAGCGACGGGAACTGAGGAACTCAAGCGCCTGAATGACGATGGTGAAGAGGTAGAGCTAGCCTACGGGGATCCTTCATCCAATGCCGAAAGCAAAGCGTTTAGACGAGCGGCAGCGAAGTTTGGTCTAGGTTTGTATCTCTACAAGGACTAGGCCGCAATTGGGGGCAAACGCCCCCTTATCGTCACAGAGCAAAACCAGACATGCAACTTTGGATCTATCGCACTTCTGTTTATTTTGATGAGCGTCGGAACTGCGTTCGTCGGGTGGAAAAGCTGCCGAGCGCTCTCTATCTAAGCGATGAGAGCTATGTACTGCCGCCTAGACCACTGCATGAGCGCGAGGGGCAGCAGGTTGGATGGACATTTGAAGGCATAGCCACGGAGATTTGCTGCCAGCTTGCCGATGTTCACTGGCAGTTCCTAGAGATTTAGAGAAACCATCTGAGGAATAACGATGAACTTTTACCAGAAAGAGCTCAAGCAGTTAGTAGGCGCTAGAATCCTAGCAGCCGATGTGGAAGAGGATTATCCTGACGCTTATCCTTACTTATTGGTAGAGCTTCCGAACGGCGATCGCCGCTATGTAGTAGCTCAAGCGGACGCGGAGGGTAACGGCCCCGGTTTCTTACGGCTCAGTCCTGCAAATTAATAAAGCCCTTCCAAACGTGTCACTCCTCACGCTGTTCATCCAGCTCTGACAAAATCTCAGCGATCAATGATTCAAGCTTCTGAGCCTTCTTTTTGAGTTTTGAATCTGCCTCGATCCGTTTCCAGTTACGCTTTGAACGAATTGAAGAATACCCCTGATGGATGCGATCGCGTAGATCTTCCTCTGAGGCATTGGGAGCAGTCTTTAGCGCCTTTACCTTTTCTGCGAGCTGGGTCTTCGACCAATCTTCATTACTAGCCTGGGTCAGTAGTTCATCCTGCTTTTCTTCCGGAGCCTTGCGGATCAAGTCAGCTTTAGAAAAATCTATCTGCCCTGCTCGAACTGCCTCAATTAGTTTCTCAGGCATTTTTTGAAGAGCATTTAAACGATTAGTCACGAAGCCCGCCAATGTGAGCTGAAACTCATCTAGGATCCCATCGATATCAGCAAGTGAGTTCGGAATGATTTTTCTAGAAAAATCACTTTTATCTGATTGGATTCTTTTGACGATATCCTCGTCATCCATTTCGTGGCGTGAGCGCAGATTGAGTATTTTTACAAGCAATGATGGAATGCTCTCACGGGGAATAGAAAGCCTCAATCCAATCAAGGCAGTGATACTGTCGGTTTCCTCAATTATGTTGAGATTTTCGCGGATGAGATTAGCAATTAATGCAATCTCTAAGGCTTCCTCATCTGTGTATTCTCGGCAGATAGCTGGAATCTCAGTTAGCGATTCCTCAATGCTGCAGCGCCAACGTCTTTCGCCAGAGATTATCTCCAGCTTCCCATTGGCTCCAGGACGAACAATTAGTGGTTCCTGGACTCCATGCTTCCTGATTGATTGCTTTAGCTTCTCCATTCCCGCCAAATCAAAGTATTTGCGCGGTTGGGTGAGTCCGTCAGGAAGCTGAAGCTGGATAAAACGCCCTATTGGATAGGTCTCAATTCCGGTATCAGTATTCGACTGAAGCTCTTCCAGTTGCTGTTTAAGGTCTTCAATCTCGGTTTTTAGTCTAGAGTTTTGCGTATTACCCCATGCTTGGGCCAAGGCTGGATTAGTTTTAGGCATCTCTCTTTTCTATCAATACAGTGGCAATATTATGAAAAGGTTTATTAGCCGGATGTCCGGGGCGATAGGCCCGGAGAGGTAACCCCCCTTCCATTACAGACTTACTGATTTCGGCGTACTCCTTAATCGGCTCAAAAAGATGGATGTTACTCGCAGCGAGTAAATCTGGAAGTGGCGGAATCTCGTCTTTACGCTTCAGGCCCAATACAGCTTGATGTTGCTCAATTGCCTGCACCCGGTTTGGCACTACACCTAAAATTTCCGGAGCTGGACGTAATCTTAGTCGCCTGATGTTGGTGTAAAACCAGTCAAGTAACGTCGCCACAGCATAAAATCCCTTTGCATCTGGACAAACGGAAATCAGCACAAAGTCACAGGCAGAAAGCGCTATCTTGTGCATTAAATCCACTGTTCCAGGACAATCAAAAATCAAGAAATCATGAGGCAACGGATAGTCTTCTAGGCGATCGCGCAATACCTCAGTTTTTCTGTCCGCCACCAGCAGCTTTTCAATGCTAGCGTCCAAATCCCTCCCGCCAAGACAGGCTTGAACTTTTGTGCTCCGACTGGGCCAGCAGTCGTGCAAGGGCCACTCTCCAGAAAAATCCTCATTCAGTAAGATATTTCCTAAGCTCTCGCTGTCAGGCTGAGAAAGTCCAAGAAACATTCCTAGAGAAGCATTGGGATCAAGGCCGAAGGCACAAACACTATGTCCTACAAGAGATAGCTCATTAGCGAGGTTGACTGTGAGTGTCGTTTTCCCTGTGCCACCAGCGTTAGACATCACGGCGATCTTTAGCTGATTTCGGTTCATCTTTCTGCCCTAGTGATGCTGAGTGATTTTTCTAGAAAAATCACTGATTCTCATGCCATCATATTAGAGCACGAAATCTTCAAAACTCCCAGACTGCTTTGCAAGCAAAGGTTATAAGTATGCTGAGGTGCGCAGCCTGTTTCCGGGCGATTTATCTGTAGATCACTAAAAAACGCTTATTTATTTCGAAAGCTAAGTTTCTTGCATCTCTGAGCCGTCGATGTCTTTCATCCGTTTCATTCACTACAGAAATGTAGTTCATGGTCTATACTCTCTAGCAAAAGCATGGCTACTCAGCGATCGCAGACCTGAACTTTCTAGGACAGGCATTGCCACTTTTGTTGTCTGATTCACGCTTAATCAAACAACGATATTTCTACAACACAAGAGTAGGGTATGTGTATTCTTGAAGCTTGCTCAAACAGCTAAAATACAGCTATCCTGCAGAAATTCTTATGCGGTGCCCCGCAATGGTTCAAACGCCTGTAGACAGTACAACGCTCTATCCTGATTCAGACGGTAAGCTAATGGCTGACAACACCCTCCAGTATCGGTGGATTGTTCGGCTGGTTACCAATCTGAAACAGCTTCTTCAGGGGCAAACGGCTTTTGTCGCTGGAGATCTGCTGTGGTACCCCGTTCAGGTTGATGCACCTCCTATCCCGGCTCAGGCACCAGATGCGATGGTGGTTTTGGGTCGGCCTGATGGCGAACGCGGCAGTTACAAACAGTGGGAAGAGGCCAACGTTGGTCCTCAAGTTGTCTTTGAAATCCTCTCGCCTAGCAATAGTGCTCGGGAAATGCTGACGAAGCAAGCTTTTTACGGTAAGTATGGGGTCTTAGAGATGTTTTTCTACGATCCGGATTCCCATGACTTTTGGGGCTTAGTGAGATCATCGGCTGCCGAAGATTTGATTCCGATTATGGTGATGAATTTGCCGTGGACATCCCCGACGCTAGGCATTCGTTTCGAGATGTTTGAGGATGGTCTGGCTCTTTTTCATCCTACTGGAGAGCGTTTCAAGGATCCTAGCGACTTCATCAATGAACGCGACCGCGCCTTCGCTAAGCTCCGCGAACTCGGCTTTGACCCGACAGACTTACAGATGGATGATTAATGCTAACGGAAAGATGCTCCGCCTCTGACTGTGAAGTCTTTGATAACTACATTTCCGACTTATTTCTGACCACTTTGTTGTAACTAACAAAATGGTCGGAAATAGGCCTAGGGAGTCAGCGTCGAATAGAAAATGTCAGGCTGACCCGCTATGCCTGCTGTTTAACTGCTTCGAGCCACCTCAACCTGCAATGGAGCAGAGCCGATCCCTGGTGGCGGTCGGAGGCACGTGTGGCAACCGCGAGCACTTGCCTGTCCTAAGCGCAGATTTTTCATTTCTTGGGTAACAAAGAGGCTTCAATGTTACCTAAGAAAATGCACACACGATCGCCCGACTCCGATGGCGCTGGCCAGGGGGGGAGCGCTTTGGGATCAGGTAGCGTAAATTTGAACTAGAGCTTTCGCGGGTCGAGGATGAAGCCGCTACCACAGATCGAGTCTTTGCAAGGGGTCGTCGAGCGCATCACCTATCACTCTGAAGAGTCAGGCTACACCGTGGCCCGGCTGAAAGCGCCGCGTACCCATGACCTAGTAACGATTGTAGGCAACTTCGCCAACGTGCAGGCCGGGCAGACGCTGCAGATGCAGGGCACCTGGCGCGAGCATCCCAAGTACGGCCCGCAGTTCCAAGTCGCTCAATATCGGGAAACTAAACCCGCGACGCTGACGGGCATCGAGAAGTATCTAGGCAGCGGACTGATCAAAGGGGTTGGCCCGGTGACTGCCAGGCGCATTGTGGCTCACTTCCAGCTCGATACCCTCGACATCATCGAGCATCAGATTGAGCGGCTGATAGAGGTGCCAGGGATAGCCAAGAAGCGAGTGAAGCTGATTCAAGTGGCTTGGCAAACGCAGAAGGCGATCGAAGAGGTGATGCTGTTTTTGCAGGGGCATGGCGTTTCCACGACCTACGCCGTCAAGATCTACAAGCAGTATGGCGATGAGTCGATCGCCAAAGTGACGGAAAATCCCTATCAGCTCGCCACCGATGTCTACGGCATTGGCTTTGTGACTGCTGATGCGATCGCCCGCAATCTGGGTATAGCCCCGAACTCGGAGTTTCGCTACCGGGCCGGGATTCTGCACGTGCTCAGCGAAGCCGCCGAGGAAGGCCACTGCTTTCTGCCTCAGCCAGAGCTAGTGGAGCGCACCGCAACACGGCTAGCACTGCCAGAGCACCGGGTCGCGCCAGAAGATATCCTATCGCTGACGACCGAGATGGCTATAGACGCGGAGCTGATGCTGCAGGGGGGCAGCGGTGAATTTCAGGGTCAGTTTCTCTGTTATGCTCCGCCTTTCTTCCATGCTGAGCAGGGACTGACCAACCGAGTCAAGCATCTGCTGAGTCAAGCGCTCTTTGTCGATGGGCCGCGCGTAGAGCGCTGGATTGATCGCTTTAGCGCCAAGACAAAGCTGCAGTTATCGGAGCAGCAGCGACAGGCAGTGGTGATGGCAGCCTCGCAGCGGCTGCTGATTCTCACCGGCGGTCCTGGTGTGGGCAAGTCGTTCATCTGCCGCACCATCGTGGCGCTGTGGCAGGCGATGGGCAAGACGATTGAGCTAGCCTCTCCGACTGGACGAGCCGCCCAGCGCCTCAGTGAGCTGACAGGTCAGCCGGCTCGGACAATTCATCGTTTGCTGGAGTTTGACCCGAAGCAGATGAAATTTAAGCGCGACTTAGAGAACCCAGTACCTGCCGATGCCATCGTGGTAGACGAAGCTTCGATGCTGGATCTGTTTCTGGCCAACTCGCTGTTCAAGGCGATCGCGCCGCAGACGCAGCTCTTGCTCGTGGGTGATATCGACCAGCTGCCGAGCGTGGGACCCGGAGCAGTGCTGCAAGACTTGATCGCATCTGGGCAGATTCCGGTAGTGCGGCTGACGCAGGTGTTCCGGCAGGCGCAGGCATCGGCGATTATCACCAATGCGCACCGCATCAATCAGGGCCACTTCCCGCAGCTAGAACCCGTTACCAATCAGCCGCGCAGTGACTTTCTCTGGTTCGAGGCAGCCGAGCCAGCGCACGGTGTCACGGCAATCCAGGATGTGATCACCCATCTGATACCGACGCTAGGCTTTGAACCCGCGAAAGACGTACAGGTACTCTGCCCGATGAGCCGAGGTGAGGTGGGAACGCGCCAGCTCAACCAAACGCTGCAGCAGTTGCTGAATCCGCCTAGTCCAGTCAAAGCCGAAATTGTCAGGGCCGGGATGACGCTGCGAGAGGGCGATCGCATATTGCAGCAGAAGAACGACTATGACCGCGAAGTCTTCAACGGGGACCTGGGGGTGATCACCGCGATAGATGTTGAAGAAGCAGAAGTGATGGCTCAATTTGGCGATCGCCGGGTGAGTTATGACTACGCCGACCTGAACGAGATCACGCTGGCGTTTGCCACGACGATTCATAAGTCTCAGGGCAGTGAGTATCCAGTGGTGATTCTGCCAGTCTTCATGCAGCACTATATGATGCTATCGCGCAACCTGCTCTATACGGGGGTGACGCGGGCCAAGCAATGGGTGATTCTGGTGGGAGCACAAAAGGCGATCGCGCTGGCTGTGAACCAGATCAAGTCACAGCAGCGCTATACGAGATTGGCGTACCGTTTATGTTTAGATGCTTAGCTCTAGTTGGCCGATGCTGAACTTCATCTTTGCTAGCAAGAATCGTTCGTGTAAGGTTTTGTGTAATCAAGCTGCGATCGCAGGGTAGTCTACCTGTGGAATATTAGTCCTACAGGCTGTATCGATATGAATGTGGGATTGATTTATCCTTTCAAGATCGGGGTAAGCATGAAGCCCTATTCGCTCGACTTGCGCCAGAAAATCATCGATGTCTATGAGAATGAACCCATCTCGCAACGGCAACTTGCCAAGCGCTTCGGGGTCGCCCTGAGCTTTATTGAGAAACTGCTCAAGCAAAAGCGGCAAACCGGTTCGATTACACCCAAGGTGCGCACTGAACAAACACCGACTAAGCTCACCACTAAGCAACTGGCTGTCTTGGAACAACTGGTTGAAGACCATAACGATGCGACGCTCGTAGAGCTAGCCAAGTTGTTAGAAGCTAAAACAGGGGTTCGCATCAGTCGCTCTACCGTCGATAGGATGCTCAAAAAGCTCGACCTCAGCGTCAAAAAAACGCTGCACGCTAGCGAGAAAGAGAGTGAGCGGGTTCAAAGGGCACGTGTAGCCTTCTGGCAGATGATGCAAACTATCTTAGCCAAAGACCTCATTTTTATTGATGAGTCATACCAAATCCGTTTGACTCACCCCCGAAACGATCGTTCTCTAGGCGGGCCACCAATGGTAGTTCGTCAAGGCTTTGATGTCGTCTTGCATCGTCAGCAGGGTACGGCAGCGATCGCCGAGAATAGTCTCTAAATCATCGAGACTGTCAAAACACTGATTTGCTAACGGCTCATCCGTAAGTCACCAGAGCCGTTCAGCGGGTTGCAGTTCAGGAGAATAGGGCGGCAAGACCTCTAGATGAATCCCTTCTGGAACCACGACCGTTTGGCTACAGTGCCATCCCGCTCCATCGATGACTAAGAGAATGTGCTTGTGGGGACCTGCCCCGACTTCGTGAGCAAAATTGGCGAGGGCTTGATTGAACCAGGCGCTATTGACGCGCGGCAGAATCAGCCATTCGCTTTGCCCGGTGCTGGGATGGACAAAGCCATAGAGATAAGTCCACTCGTAGCGAGGCTCTACAGGGGCGATGGGACGCTGCCCCACCGGAGCCCAAACCTTGCGAATGATGGGTTTGAGTCCGAGACGATGCTCATCAAACGACCAGACTTCAACGGTGGCTGCGGGATATTGCTGGGCTAGTTCAGCTTGGCGGATGGGAAGGTTTTTTTGAAGGCCGCCTGCGCCTCCGGGTCACCCTGCCGATGGCGAGGCCGGGGCACTTGTAAGGACTGCTCTAAGCGCTTCAGGTAGTCCCACCCCCGTTGGGGCCAGACCTTCTCCATCCCAGTCAGTTCAGCGATGACGCGAGCGACTTTGGGGCCATTTCAGAGTCCACCATCAGTAGGTGGGAGTGCCAAGCGAGCCTTCAGTTGCTCTAGTTGCGCTGCTGTCAGGAGACTGCGGCGTTGGTGAGGTCGTTTGGCTTTGCGCCGATTCCGCAGACCTGCGGCCCCATCACGGTTGTAGTCAGCCATAATCGTGCGGGCGTAGTCATAGTTCAACCCCACCACTCGGGCGGCATCCGTTAAGGTCGCTTGCGCCGACACCAACCAGAGCAGATGCCAACGGCGCGATTCCACTGGGTCCGTGCTCGCTCGATAGCGAGTCTTCAACTCGGCAGACGAATAATGGGGTTCCAGATGAAGTTTTCTAGGCATAGTTGCAGCCTAATTCATTTCAGGGGTATATGGCTCGGATTCGGTATCAGAGAATGGTTCAGTCCAAATCACCGAATGTTGGAAAGATTTCAGATAGCGTGATATCCGACATTAATCGATAGGTGGCGCTCATACACTAAGCTACTTAAAATTCTTCTGTCTATAAGTAGATTTAGACGCCTTAGCAGACGCTATAGAGTACAGGCAAATGTTATGAAAACCAACCATGCCAATAGACCAGGCACCCGTTTTACAATGTTTTTCTCTGCCTCGGTATCAACCCGAAGTTGGCCATTTTATTCGAGATTTACGCCAAGTCCTAGGCTACACCCAGGAGCAGTTTTCAGCGATTTTAGGAGTCAGCTTTAGCACGCTCAACCGTTGGGAGAATGCTCGTATGCAGCCGTCTCCTCTGGCTTTGAAGCAAGTGGAAAACGTTTTAGCACAATTGAGCGGCGCTTCTGATCCAGCTCTGCAAGCTGGGAGAGCGGTGCTCTTAAAGAAATATGCCATTCACCGAGTTTCCCATTTAAAGGGTCTTCCCTAATGTCAGACCGACCCAAGTCCATACAGTTAAATGATGTTTTAATCACTGAGGAGCTGTCTCGCCGATCACCGCGAGACCCCAATTTTCAGGCCGAAAATCAGGCGATGCGATCGCTCGCCCGTCAACTAGTCCACGCACCTGAAGTCATGCTGCAAAGCCTAGTGGACTTGGCCATAGAGTTGTGTGGCAATACGAGTACCGCTGGGGTGAGCTTGGTAGAGACGAGTGCAGAGGGCGAAGTTGTCTTCCGCTGGGTAGTGCTAGCAGGCACCCTGGCAAATCATTTAGGGAGCTACACGCCTCGGAACTTCAGCCCCTGCAGGGTCTGTCTAGAGCAGAAAGCTCCGGTGCTATTTTCCTATCTAGAACGGTATTTCACCTATTTTCAAGCAGCCAATACGCCCTTTGTAGAGGGATTAGTGCTGCCGTTAATTGCCGAAGGGCAGACGCTCGGCACTATTTGGATCGTCACCCACGATGAGCAGCGGCAGTTCGATTTAGAAGATGTGCGGCTGATGACGGGGCTGGCAGATTTTACCGCAGCGGCACTGCTCCGCAATCAGCAACAGGCCAGCGAGCTACAGACCGTCAACCAGGCGTTAGCAGCCGAGTCAGCAGAGCGTCAGCAGGCGGAGGAACAAGCCTTGGCGCTGATTCAGAATCTACCTGGCGGGGCCGTATTTCTTGTCGATCGCGATCTGCGCTATCGGTTGGCCGAAGGCGAGGCCTTGTCTACAGCTGGTTTTAACTCAGAAGGTCTGGTGGGGCGCACCATTTTTGAGGCGCTATCGCCCGAACTAGCGGCAAGTTACGAGCCGATGTATCGTCAGGCGCTGGCTGGCAAACCTTTTGAGCATGAGCACTATGCCCACGATCGCTGGTATATTTCGCGGGGGACGCCCCTCTATGGTAGGAGTGATGCAGCCTACACCGTGCTGGTAGTTTCCTACGACATCACTGAGCGCAAGCAAGCCGAAGCAACCCTGCGTGAGAGCGAGACCCGGCAGGCATATCTGTTGAGCATGAGCGATGCGCTGCAGCCTCTGACCGACCCGGTGGCGATTCAGGAGACGGCCACCCAAATTGCGATGAATCACTTTGGCGCTGATCGGTGTTACTACTGCGAAATTGAGGACGGCAATGCCATCATTCGGCGCGACGCGGCCCGTGATGGGTTGCCCTCGGTAGCTGGAGTGTATCCGCTGAGCAGCTTTCCCATCTTGCAGGCGATAATCGATGCCGGTCACCCGTTTGCGGTGCAGGATGTGCGAACGACCGATACGGTGGACGACAATCTCAGGCAGCTCTGCCTCCGGCTCCAGGTGATTTCCTACATCAATGTGCCTGTGATTAAAAACGGTCAGCCGGTCGGCATCCTGTGTCTGGTAAAGAGCACGCCCAGAGATTGGAGCAAATTGGAGGTCGAATTGGTGGTAGAAACTGCCGATCGCACTTGGGCAACGGTGGAGCGTGCCCGCGCCGAAGCCGCCCTGCGCGCACGCGAAACCCTGTATCGAGCACTGTTTGACTCTATCGATGAGGGGGTCTGTCTGTTTGAGCCACTCCCTCTGTGTTCAGATGGGCTTCGCGACTACCGCTACCTCGCCATGAACCCGGCTATGCAGGCTATGTTCAATACTCCTGACCTAAGCGGCCAGTCAATCCGCGATAACTTCCCCGACGAGGTCGAGGACTGGTATGCCGACTACGATCGCGTATTAGAAACGGGCCAATCCTTCCGCTTCGAGCGCGAGTTTGAACGGCAAGGCATGGTGCTTGAGATGTTTGTGACCCGTGTAGAAGATGGTTCAGGGCAATGCCTGATGGCCGTCATGCAGGACGTGACCGAGCGCAAACGCCACGAAGCGACGATTACAGCAGACCTTCAAGATACCCAACTGCTCCACAACCTCGCAAACCGGCTCACCACCGAGAGCGACACCAAGGCGCTTTATCAGGAGATTATGGCAGCGGCAATCACGCTCACGCGAGCTGATGCCGGAACCGTGCAAATTCTGGATGAAGCGACACAAGATTTGTTGTTGCTGGCGACCCAAGGTTTTGAACAGAGCCTGACTAATCACTTCTATCGGGTCAATGCCAGTTCTAATACGTCCTGTGGTAGGGCGCTGGCAACGGGCAATCGCATCTTTGTTAATTTCGACGTGCCCCAGAGTGAAGACCCCGATGGCTCGATGCGAATGCACATTGAAGCGGGTTATTGTTGGGCGCAGTCCACGCCGTTAATTACCCGTTCCGGTAAACCTATCGGTATGGTTTCGACCCATTGGCGGGAATACGATGGTCTCAGCGATCGCGAACTGCGGTTTCTAGACTTGCTGGCTCGTCAAGCCGCCGACCTGATTGAACAACGGCAAGCTAAAGCCGCCCTATACGAATCGGAAGCAAAATTCCGTACGTTTCTCAGCGCCACGTCAGACATTGTTTATGAGATGAGTGCCAACTGGCGCGAGATGCGCTTTCTTCAGGGGAAAGCGTTTATCCCCACCACCGACAATCCCCGGCTTAACTGGATAGACACCTACATTCCCGAACCGGAAAAGCCGCGAGTCTGGAACACAATTAACCAGGCGATTGCCACCCGCAGCACCTTCGAACTAGAGCACCAGGTAATCCGACTCGATGGCACCGTAGGCTGGACGTTCTCCCGCGCTATTCCACTACTGGATGAAACGGGCCAAATCGTCAAGTGGTTTGGCGCGGCCAGCGACATCACCTCGCAAAAACAAACTGAAATCGCTCTGAGCGCATCGGAAGCAAAATATCGATCGCTATTCAACTCAATCGACGAAGGCTACTGCATCATTGAAGTTTTGTTTGATGAACGGGGCAACGCCTTTGATTATCGCTTTCTGGAAGCCAACCCCGCCTTTGAGCAACACACCGGACTGGTGGATGTCATTGGCAGAACCGTACGTGAATTTGTGCCGGAGCACGAGGCCCACTGGTTTGAGACTTACGGCAGAATCGCGCTAGCCGGAGAGCCCGAGCGGTTTGAAAACGATGCCCAAGAACTGGGGCGGGTTTATGATGTTTATGCCTTTCGTATCGGTAAACCCTACAAGCGCCAGGTCGCTGTTCTCTTCAACGATATTACGGAGCGCAAACGCCGCGAAGCTAATCTCGCCTTTCTCGCCGAAGTCAGCCAAGACCTGGTGCAACTGACGAACATCGAAGATACGATGACCGTGATCGGCGCGAAGATCGGCGCGTACTTTCAGACTGTTCATTGCCATTTCGGCGTCGTGGATGAGGCGCAGCAGACCGTCACCATCACCTATGAGTGGCAGAGCGCGAGTGCCCCTAGCCTGCTCGGCCTCCATCGCATCGACGATTTTCATACCAGGGATTTCTGCCGAGCCATGCGCGCGGGAGAAATCTACGCGGTGCACGATGCCCTCCAAGACCCGCGAACGAATGCTGAGCAAATGGCGGCTTTCTCCGTGGGCGCGTTTATCAACGTACCGTTTATCCGCGATGGCCAGTGGCGCTTCCTCCTGGGCACCTTCGACTCAGCTCCGCGCCACTGGCGAGAGGACGAAATCAACCTGATACAGGAACTGACGACGCGCATCTGGACGCGGCTAGAACGCGCCCGCGCCGAGGCAACCCTGGCCGTCAATCTACGCGATACCCAACGCTTACACGAGCTGAGCACCCGCCTAATCTCGGAGGATAACCTGCAGGTGCTCTACGACGAAATTGTGACCGCTGCGGTTGACCTTATGCAGGCTGATGCTGGGACAATTCAAATTTTGGAAGCAGAAACTCAAGATATACTTTTACTGGCTAGCCAAGGCTTAGATCAAAAGACAGTCGAGTATTTCTATCGTCTTGACGCGGGCTTCGATACTGCCTATGGCGTTGCATTAGCAAGTCGAAAACGGGCCCTGATTGATTATGACGTACCCGCCAGTGAAGACCCCAGTGGTTCACTGCAAAAGCTGGTAGAGGCAGGATTTCTCTGCGGTCAATCCACCCCGCTAACGACCCGTTCGGGTCGCCCCATCGGCATTGTATCTACCCACTGGCACCAACACCATCGCCCTAGCGATCGCGAACTGCGGTTCCTCGATTTGCTCGCTCGGCAGGCGACTGATTTACTCGATCAGCGACAGGCCGAACTGGAGCGCAGACAACTGCTCCGGCGGGAACAGGCCGCCCGCGCCGAGGCCGAACAAGCCAATCGCGTCAAAGACGAATTCTTGGCGATTCTGTCCCACGAATTGCGATCGCCCCTGAACCCCATCCTAGGCTGGGCATCTTTACTCCTTTCCCGACTGTCTGATTCAGCTACTATCCACCGAGGTCTCTCCGTCATTGAGCGCAATGCTAAGCTGCAAACCCAGCTGATTGATGACCTACTAGATATTAGTCGTATTTTGCGAGGCAAGCTCAGCCTTGAGGAAACTACTGTCAGTTTAAAAACGGTGATTGAAGCAGCGATGGAAGTAGTCAAAATCGCCGCTCAAGCCAAATCAATTGCTCTACAGTTTAACTGCTCTGAAGCTTGTCAGGTTAGGGGCGATGAAGGGCGACTCCAGCAAGTCGTTTGGAACCTCCTATCAAACGCTGTTAAGTTCACTTCAAATGGTGGGCGAGTAGATGTGTGTTTAGAAACTGTCAATGACCAGGCTCAGATTACCGTAACCGACACAGGGCAAGGCATTAGTCCAGACTTTATGCCCTATTTGTTCCAATCTTTCCGGCAAGAAGATGCCTCTGTTACTCGTCAACATGGTGGGTTGGGCTTAGGGCTGGCCATCGTTAGGTATCTAGTAGATGCCCACGGCGGCAGGATTACGGCAGATAGCCCTGGATTAGAGCAAGGAGCCACGTTTACCGTACAGCTACCGCTACTGCAGGAGGCGAGTGTTCTGCCAATTGCTTCAACATTGGCAAATGTTGACCTAACGGGTCTCAAAGTTTTGGCCGTCGATGATAGCGAAGATACCCGCGAATTGCTGGATATGGTCCTGAGAGCCTACGGTGCTGAGATCTGCATCGTTGCCTCCGGATCCGAAGCCTTAGCTAATTTAGCTGTCTTTGACCCTGACGTTCTCATCTGCGATATCAGTATGCCCGATATGGACGGCTACACTCTCCTTCAGCAAATTCGAGCCTTGCCCAATACTCCGCGAAAGAATATCCCCGCGATCGCAGTTACAGCCTTTGCCCGTGAAGAAGATCGCCAGCGTGCTATTGCGTCTGGCTTCCAACAACACGTCGCTAAACCCATTGAGTCAGAAGTGCTAGCAAGAGCAATCGCTCAGCAAGTAATGAGAGGAGAGGCTTGATCTGACCAAGCTGAAAATTTAATGGCTGTAGCGAACGCCGCGATAGGTTAGCTCTACCGGCTGTCGCCGCTGCAGGATTTGCACCTGGCGAATGGTGAAGTGATGGCCTAGAAATATACCGGGCTGCTCTGAAACAGTGGTTTCTAAGCTGGGGGCTGTTGTTTGGTAGCTTTGACCGCGATACTTCAGTTGCATGATTTCAACTCCTAGAATGGGGGGACTTGTCTGAGGTGTTTTGTTTCACCTGTTTGGAACTTCAGGGCCGGCTCCGCCTTTTACCATCGTTTCCCTGTGACATTGAGCGGATAAGCGTGTGTTCCTGGTTACTTGGGGTCATGATTTAGCGCACACCGCTGATTGAACTGGGCAAAGCCGCGATCGCCTCTCTACCCTAAAAAAAAGCCCTAGCCATAGAGAATGGACTATATTTTGTCCTTGCTACGGGCGTTGCCGGAGTCACCAGCTTTGAGACATCATGCCGTCCCTAAGCTGGCTACATCTCTACAATTCCCATCATGCCCCGGTCTTCGTGATCTAAGACATGGCAGTGATAGACGGGTTTTGCCCGCATAGTCACGAAAGGGAATGCGAATGCGAACGCTCTCGCCGAGACTGACTGTTGATCAAAAACACCATGCCCATGCCGCCGCCCATACCGTGGTTGAGGGTGAACTGACGTGTTGATTAACATTTATCGATGAAATTAAGATGAAATCGCTCTATCCCTTTAGAGTGAAGTCGAGTTTCCTGCCATCGATAGGTGATGAGAGCGGCGGTTTCTCGCTATTTCTATGCCATAGAGATTTTAGGATAGGTATCCGGTTTAACTACAAACAGATTAATCTAGCTTTGATGAAGCGATGGCCTGTGCAGTGACGTGTGAGCACTGCACCGAAGCCTGCATAACTGAGTAACGTCACGTTCCTAAAAGTTATTCAGCGTAAGTAAATTTATTTTTTTGATGTGTTTATTTTGAGGAAAATCCATGACATCTGAAGGCAACGCCATGAAAACCCAGGCTGACAAAGGACATGACGGCGGCATGAGTAGCTATGTCAGATACTTTGCCATGATTGGCACCTCAATCGTGGTGATGTTCTTTTTGATGTATCTGCATTCATATCAGATTCTTGACCATGCTTGGTTTAGTGAAACGCGGGTTTATATGGCCCTGATTATGGGTGCCGCGATGATGGTGATCATGCTGTCGTACATGCTGCATATGTACAAGAGCCGTAGCATGAATATCGCTATTTATGTGGGTGCCATCGTTCTATTTGGTGCTTCGTTATGGTTGGTACGCAGTCAAATCACCGTAAGCGACGTCGATTATATGGAAGGCATGATTCCACATCACTCGATCGCGATTTTAACGAGTGAACGAGCTCAAATTCAGGATATTCGGGTGCGTGAATTGGCAGATAAAATCGTCGAAGCCCAGCGCCGAGAAATCAAGGAAATGGAGTGGCTGATTCCTGATATCCGAGAAAACGGATTGGTCACAACCCAAGCTGAGCTAGAAGGCAGACAGGTACCAGATTTTGCTCCTACTCCTGAATAGTTTGTAGCGGTTTTGGGAAAGAAAACAACTGGCACAAGTATCAATAAAGTCGTGGTTGGATTTGTGGCGTTGCTGAATCAAGGGATGAACCTGGTGTTTTTACGACATTGCCCAAGGAATGCCTGCGACCCAAGTCGCCTATCAAACCCGGCGGAACCCTCAAACGCTGATGGAGTGGGTGCATCGTTACAATAGCGCTGGTCCTGAAGCGTTGATTTTTCGCCACACGGGCGGGCGCTCCCCCCTTTGCCTGAGGTCGTTGCACATGGGTTAGATAGAACCCTTCGCGCCGCGCTGGTAGCGGCAGCGACCCCGCCTCAAGAGCGCTCGCTTGAACCGTTGCCGCGATGGAGGTTGAAACGGTTGGTGCAATGGGTGAAAGCCACCTTTGCAATTGATTGCGGTCGCGAAACGCTACGCCGCACTCTCAAACACCTCGGGTTTTCCCGGAAGAAAGCTCGTAAACTCCTCAACAAAGTGAATCCCCAGAAACGCGCGGTCTTCCTGGAGACCTTGCAAGCCTTGCTCGATGAAGCTCTCCACGAGCAGTGTTTGCTGGTTTACATCGATGAGGCCCATATCCATCTCGATGCCGATGAGGGCTATGGCTGATTGAATCAGCCCCAGGCTTTCGTAATAGCGTAGCGCGCCGACCGTAGACCAGTCTGCTTAGGGACTTCATCAATTTTCAAGCCTGTGATGACTGCCATAAGCTTACTTTTTTACCCTTTCGTCTGGCTTAAACCCTCTAGTTAACTTTAGAGTTAAACCAGATATAAAGGTACCCATTGGGGTACTCAGCAATCTCATCAAGTTTTGACATAGTGGGGATAGAGACGAACTGAACGCTTCGCTAGCAGGCAATCTCCTTATGCCGCTATCAGAGTGCACTACCCCATTCCTACACACCAGCCTACTTTTCAAATCGGCACTTGCTCACCCCTGTAGGAAGTTTCAATCTTCTTGTTTAGCCATATGACAACTTTTCGAATCTTCGGTCGAGTCATCGACCGTCAAACCCGCTTTGGGCTAGCCAAACTTAATATAGAAGCCTGGGACAAAGATCTCATCTGCAACGATCTCGTCGGCAGCACGGTCACAGATGAGCACGGCAACTTTCAGCTAGAGTTTGACTCCACCTATTTTCAGGAGCTGTTTTTTGACCGACAGCCCGATCTATTTTTCAAAATTTTTAATCAAAACACGCTGATTAAAAGCACGGAAAACTCCGTGCTTTGGAATGTTGCAGCCGGAGAAAAATACATGGTTATTGCAATCGATCGCCCTGCAGAAGTTGAACGGGAACGGCGGCAGTTTAGAGCTTTGCTGCTGAACAATCCCAACTATTTTGGCAACGTCAAAACCAGCCCGTTTCAACCTGTTACCAATATTCAGCTCAATACCCGCTATGAGGAGATTGGCTGTGTCGGGTTTCAGCCCCAGTTCAACCGCTTAGAAGCTGTCATCTATATTAACCAGCCAGCCGGCTATGGCGGTGGTATTTGCTCTAGTGGGACACCTGAATATGTGCGTTTCTATCTTTCCTTTGATGGCGGCGCTACGTGGGTCGATCAGGGCTATACCAGCTTCAAGGCTTACGACATTCCAACTGGCACCAGCGGCAACAAGCGCCTAGAGTATGCCGTTTCGCTGTCTGTCAAACCGCCCAAGAAATTTTGCTCCATTCGCAATCTGATTCAAGCCCGCGCTATCCTATCTTGGAACGCAGTGCCGCCGGCAGACGAGCCAAATTTTGCACCGGTTTGGGGTGATGTTCACGACACTCACATTCAGGTCGATTCGCTGAAGCTGATTGTGATCGACGATCTGCTGCAGGCGGCTCAGGTGAAGCTGCCGCCGCAACTGGCAAATATTGTTGACCTATCGCAAGCAGTGCCCGCCGCTCAGCCTAAAGCGCTGGAAGTAGCTGAACTTAAGCAACTCTACCAGGAAAAGAATGTCGAGCCACATCGCTATGCCTTGACCCAGTTGCAAACGCTGGTCAAGCAGCCAGCGGCGATCGCCTCTTTGCAAGCCGCTAACTTCCCGGGCGTCTTCACCGACTTAGACATAGATCTGCCCAATCTGGGCGATCTGCTATTTCCCACCGACGGCAGCACCCGCTACGAAGAATTAGAGTGCATCGGTCTCAACCGTGAGCAAGACACGCTGGTCGGCATTTTGCGGATTAAGCAGTCGGCGGGCTATTCTGGCGGACCTTGCACCCAAGGCAGCCGCGAATATGTTACGTTCTGGGCCGACTTTGATGACAACGGCACGTTTGAAACCTGCCTAGGCACGACCTCAGTACAGGTCTACGACATTGAACAAATTCCAGAAGCTGGACTGGAGTATTCCGTCTTCCTGCCAGTGGACTTCACCCAGTATCGTCAGCCTTGTCAACAGGGTGCCAAACTGGTCAAAATTCGGGCCATCTTGTCCTGGCAGAGCCCGCCGCCCTGCAGTAACCCTAACTACGTACCGGTCTGGGGCAACCGGGAAGAAACACTGATTCAAATCAAGCCGGGGATCTTCACACCGCCCGATATCCATACACCGATTATTCAAACTGCTGGCAGCATGGATGTAGATGATATTAGCAGCAGCACCGGCCTAGCCAACGGCCCGGCAGCTTTGGCTGGATTTACGGCGATTGATAGTCCGTTTGGCGGCGTGGTTATTCTGACTGGTCATCTGGCCAATACGACGGACATCAGTCAGGGAGCAGCGAACCTGAAGTACCGCGTCGAAGTCAGTAACGACGGCTTCTTGACCTTCCAAACGGTCAATAACAGCTTTACGCTAGGCCGCGATCGCCTGCTCAACGGCATTTGGAGCGATTTACCCAGCGTGACCCAGTCTGTCGATGCTGAAGGCTTCTATGAGTATCAAGAAGACCTGATTGGCGGCCCTGGCAATCCGCAGATTTTCCCAGTTGGCAACGTGCTGGCCCGCTGGAATACGGCTGGACTCAGCGGCCTCTGGCAGATTCGCATACGGGCCAAAGATCCCGCTGATCCGGGTCCCGTTTGGTTCAGCAATGTAGTGACGGTACGGCTAGACAATATAGCGCCCAGCGTCGCTCTCAGCATTACCTCTGGCGGTGGTAACTGCGCTGACTTCACTATTGGCGATCTCATTTCTGGGACGTATTCAGCCACAGATGAGCACTTTGGTAGTCTCAGGCTAATGGTCTTGCCAGATGAGGTGGGGGGCAGTCCGACAGGTGGAGCCTTCACTAGCCCTGCGCCCTATCCCGGCACAAATCAAATGCCGCTGACGAGAGCTTACTCCATCGTGGCACCGCCGGGTGTACCAACAACGGGTGAATCTGGAAACTGGACGTTGGATACAAGCGGTATGCCTCGATGCGGCTATGTGATCGAGCTGAGGGCCTGGGATAGAACGATTGTTAACAGTGGTTCACGAGGTCGCTCAGCCCGTGATGTGGTAGGTCTCTGTCTGCGACAGCCAGAGGAAGGATAGCTAGGAATGCTTGGATAGCTCAGAAAAAGGTAAGCAGAGGGATGAAAAGAGATGTCTACTCAACTAAAGATTTAGCACTCTAGTCTGTCTTAACTCAGAGCTTGCACTTTGATGCTAAGCATGAGGACAAAGGGCGTGAAACCTAAAAACTGCAAGAAAAATGGACATGCTTGCCCACGCCCAACAGCTAATCTACCAACTTTTAGAGGCAATGCCGAGTTCCTATCAGGAGACTGTGCCGAATTTTATGCTTAGCGGTCTAAAATTAGCCTGAAACAACGGAAGCTGCGATTTACTGCCATTTAGTACATCTGAATTTACAAAATCAACGAGTTTTAGTTGTTTCGGCTTTTATTAGCAAGAACTATTTTCAACAGCCGCTCCATAATGAGAATTCCTGAATTTGGGCTTAGTCTAAGAAGAATACCGCAAGCATTCCTAATATGCCGGCAAAGCCGACGTAGTATGCCGTAGGCCAAAGCACCTTGCGGATTAATAGACCTTCGCGACCTATCAGACCTACCGTTGCCTCCGCTGCAACAATGTTGGATACGCAAATCATATTGCCTGCCGACGCGCCGACGCACTGTAGCCCCAAAACGGCTGCCGTTGATAGGCCGAGCTGAGCCGCAACGCCAAACTGAAATAGGGAAAACATCAAATTGCTGACGGTCACGCTGCCAGCAACAAATGAGCCAACCGTGCCCACGAAAGGCGCAAACAACGGCCAGAGCTGTCCGGCCAAATTTGACATACTATCGGCCAACGTCAGCGGCATACTCTTTAAGCCAGAATTATTCACTCCAGAGTTGATAAACACCCGTGCCATCAACACTGCTGACCCCAACGCTAGCGTCGTCTTTTGCAATAACGGCACCGCATTGGCGATCGCTCGGCCCAGAGCTGCAGGCTTAAGCCGATGCAAAAAGAACGTGATGGCTACCACAAGAATGAAAGTGGTGGATGGGAGGTAAAGCGGCTGCGTCGAGATTGTAACATCAGTTCCAAAAACGCCTACCCAGGTTAGGGTTAACGACTGCATCCACTCCCTGAACGGCAAAAAGTCTAGACGCGACAGCATCAGCAATAGCCCTAGCAGCATATAGGGCAGCCAGGCCCGACGAGCCGACAATCGACTACCTGTGATAGATGCAGACGGCGTATCTGAACTATGCCAATCATCAGGCCAATGTTCAGCCGCTGGAAAATCCCATTGATGGGGGGGCAATAAAAAGCCACGCCGGGCCGCAGGCACGACAATCGCTAATCCCACCAGTCCGCCAACTAATGTCGGAAACTCTGGCCCCAGCAGCAGGGCTGTTAATACATAGGGCAGGGTAAACGCTAATCCCGCAAAGAGGGCGAATTTCCAGGCGGCTAGCCCCGCCTTGACCGAGCGCTCAGCTCCAAACCCTGCCGTC
>NZ_JASATW010000042.1:0-27159 GCF_030405905.1 Sphaerothrix gracilis Ecp01 | reverse complement strand
CTGAGTGACTCGGGCAATACCGGCTAAGGGAATCTTCTCCAATAGAAGTAAGGTGACGAGACCGATAGTGTCTTTGTCTTTGGGTTTCCATTGCGGGTCTTCGACGAACTGACGTCCACAGTCTCGGCACTTGTAGTTTTGCTTGCCCCGGCGCGTTGTACCGTTCTTTGAGATGTCGTGGGAACCGCAGGTGGGGCAGGTCATCTCGATCGCCATCGCGCTCATGCCTCAGAACACGGTAGATAGGTCACCTTTATTCTCTATCCTTTACATTAGTGGACTACCCATGATTGAAGCATTGCTATGCAAGAGTTTCAGATCAAATGGCCCATTTTGGACAGGATCTTGCTCGTAGCCCAAGTTAAACTGCGCTTTGGTGATTTACGTTGCCGCTCCACCTGGAAAAATGCCGCTATCTGGCTGCATGCTCAGGCGATCGCTCAAGGTTACTTAGAAGCCTATGAGATTGTGACCTTCATGGTTTCGGCTGACTATGATCCAAGCAATCTTATCCGCCAACACTACGGCCAGCAGGTTGTCGAAGCAATAATGACCTTCCCCGAAATCCTGGAGATGATCCGTTCCGGCCTTGAGCAAATCTACCGCGATGAGTATACCGAAGAACGTCAGCTCGTTGAGCAGTTCATTGCTCAAGGTAACCAACTGCCAGGACTCGATGTATTACCAGCGGCGATCGCCGCTTAATGCCGCTCAATCCTTAATCTTAAAGATGGCGCTTCCATTGATCAGTTTTTGGAATGGTTTCCAGGGGGTGACCCACTCCAAAGTAGAAGTACTTTTGGACTACGAACTGACTTTTTTAAAGCAAAGCGCTAGTTGATAAAGATTCTCTTTGATTGCTATCTGGAACTGCTATTTTTACGCCACTAATGAGTGGTCAGTGTACCCCAGCTTTGCTCCTGATGGCGGTCAGATTGCTTGTAAAACCTACCCAACTTGGACGGAAGAGAAAACACACGATTGCGGTACTGCCTAGCCTGACTGCACCGCAAGACACTTTGTTGTTCTAAGTTCGTAGAAAGGCTGGATTACTCTGCCCGATTGTTACTTCACTGCCTTAAGTTCAACGATGTTCCAGTTCCCTATAGGTTCATCTCTTAATTCAGCAATGCCCAATTTTGATGCGATTATAGGGCAAACTACCTCCCAAAAATTAAAAAGCCTCTTTTACCGCAGCAGTCTTTTTGCCGCCCCTGTCAACTTTTGACAATATCTCTAATTTGATTACACAACAACGCACAATCGCTTTTATGAGCTAGCTCAACTTTGAAGGAGTTATTCAATTGCCCCTTATCTGTCGGGTATCGTCAGGGTCTCTTCACTGGTATTGACAACAAAGACGGCTAGCATACGCATGGGTTGAGTATCACTGGCATTGGCACTAACACGATGATGATCGCCAGGTTCTTCGACAAAGTTCTCACCAGCATGATACACCTGCTCCGGATTGTTATTAATTTGACTACGAATTGCACCTTGCAGCACGGTTGCATAGATGAAAGCCGAGGCTGCATGGGTATGGGCGGGTGATGAGCCACCTGGTGCATATTCGACTAGCACACCTCTCACGCTCTTTCCATCCACGTTGGGAATGGTGCGATCAAAGACCAACGATACCCTAGACGCATGAGTAGACCCTTCATTGGAAGCTGCGAATACAGGAGAAGTTGTAAATACGGAGATTGCTATGAATAGAGAGAAAGTAAAACATGTAACTCTGTAAAAGGTTTTAGTGAACATTTCTGCTTTCCTTCAATGAATATCAGTTACTGATTCGGCATCTTGATTGTCAGCTGGTCGCGTGGTTGAGCCAATCCTCGAAACGGGTCGAACCGATGCGAGAGTTGCCCTCTGGAACGAGAGAGCGATCGCTCAATACTGCACCGAAGTAACGAGCGTGAGTGTCTACAACTACCTGACGGGTATCGTAATTTGCACTCAGGAATTGGTAGATGAGTTCGTCGAAACGGAGTCGATCGGGCCCTGCTAGTTCAACGATGCCGTTTACTGGTTCGCCAAGAGTGATATCGAGCAGTGTGGCAGCAACGTCATCCGACATCACAGGCTGGATAAAGGCAGACGGTAAGCGAACCGTTTGCCCCTCTGTAGCAGATTGAGCGATCGCTCCAACGAACTCGAAGAATTGGGTAGCACGAAGAATCGTATAAGGGACTCCAGCGGACTTAATCAGCTTCTCCTGGGCAACTTTTGCCCGCATATAACCACTATCGGGGATGCGATCGACTCCAACAATTGACAGCGCGACGTGATGACCCACACCAGCGTCTACCTCTGCTGCCAGCAGGTTCTGAGATGACTTCTCGAAGAACTTTAACACTGCCGCATCTTCGAAAGACGGGGAGTTGGTGACATCGACTACAACCTGAGCGCCCACCAGCACCTCAGCCAATCCCTCGCCCGTGACCGCATTGACACCCGAAGAAGGGGATGCTGCTACTGCTTCATGTCCGCGCTCACGAAGTCCATTTACAAGTTTCTTCCCAATCAGTCCACGCCCACCAATGACAACAATTCTCATGACAAAATTCCTCCTAATTTAGAAAACAATTGACTCGTTGGTAGTCCTATTTAGAAAAGAGCACAGATTTAATGGAGTGATGGTGAGACGGTGAAGCTTTCTTACCATCCCATGCTCTCACTATCATTTCTTCGGCGTTGCTGAATAGCAGTATAAATTTGCAGGAACTTGAACGAGATCCCAGTCATTGCAGCTATCAGTTCATACTTTGAATCAGCAACACCGTTTCTTCCAAGGTGCTACCAATTTATCTGGGTGTTAAAAAGCGATCGCCACCTATTGCAGATATTTCTTCAATTCAGCCGCCGCTTGAACAAACAGAGAACGAACTGCAGGCAGCTCGGCTAAAGCATTCAACAATCCGAAGTCATGAATCATGCCGTTGTACTGCACGGTAGTCACATTCACTCCCGCTTCATCGAGCTTGCGTCCATAGGCTTCGCCTTCGTCATGCAAAATATCACTTTCAGCAATTTGAATTAACGCCGGAGGTAAGCCTTGCAGTTGCTCAAGCGTCGCTTGTAGGGGAGAGGCATAGATATCTTTGCGCTTTTCTGGGTCAAGGATGTACATGTCATACATCCACTTCATCAGAGATGTAGTAAGGAAGCGTTTCTCGCCAAATTGCTGATAGGAATTCGTTTCAAAATCAGCATCGACGATCGGCCACATCAGGATTTGCAGCTTAATGTGGGGTCCCCCTTTTGCTTTTGCCATTAATGTGGTGACAGCAGTCATGTTGCCACCAACACTGTTACCAACTACTGCCAGATTTTTGCCATCCACCCCAATCTCTTCACCATGCTCGGAAACCCATTTAGTTGCAGCATAGATTTCATTGATCGCCTGTGGATACTGGGCATCGGGTGTGCGAGTGTAGTTAACGAAGACTCCTGTAAATCCTGAGAGAACCACAAGATCGCGCACCATTCGCTTGTGCGTTGGATAATCACCCAGCACCCAACCGCCACCGTGAATGAAGATGAAAACAGGCAGTATCCCCGTAATTCCTTCAGGACGCACGATATTGATCGTAATCGAATACCCGTCAGCGGTAATCGTTTTCTCAGACTCTTCGATGCCTGAAAGGTTTACTTTAACGGTAGCTTGAGCATCCGCGAGGACTTGACGGGCTTCGAGTGGCGGTAATGTCTCTAACGGTACACCACCTGAATTCAGCAATTTCAAAAATGCTTTCGTCTCCTTGGAAAGACGCGGATCGTCTGCAACTTCTAAAACTGTCTGTGAGTTTACTTGAGCAATCATAAGTTCTCCTTTCGTTGATGATATAAACTACAGTTTCCAATACTCAACTTGCCAAGTCGTGTTACTAATTCCTTTCCCTCGCGACTTTGAACCTAATGTCACTAAATTAGAGAAGTTTTTTGGGTTTGTCGTTACCTATAAATTCACTACTTTGAGGTTAATAGAACGAGTCTAAATACTGGAGGATAGGTGAACTTTTTCGTCATCTATTTTGGCTTGAATTAGCTGAGCCCCCTCTCTTGCCTTGGTTTTAGCCTGGTGATGCTCAAAACAGAAAGTTCACTTGACCTGGAGGTAAGATCAGGTCATTACCATTAACAGAGTAATAAAGTCAAAGACAATGGATTTAGAGGATGCCCTGCACGTTGCTAATTCCCTGGTCTTCGCCAAAGTGGGTAGACGGCTCAATGAAGTAGAAGCAGCTGTTCTACTGGGAGCCTTGCAAGAGCAGACCTACGAACAAATTGCTGATATATCTGGCTATTCGCTCAGTTATATCAAGCGCAACGTTGGTCCTAAACTCTGGAGTCTGCTGGAACAAGCCTTTGGGGAGCCGGTCAGTAAAACCAATTTTCGAGGGGCATTAGAATATCAGTGGCATCAGTCGCTGATTAATGCCACCCAAACCCAGCCTTTAGCCGTTGAGCCACCGACTACCTCGCTTGATACCCCTGTTCAAACCGTTCTGCCTCAAGTTGAATGGGGAGAAGCGATGGATGTCACCCAGTTCTGTGGGCGAACTGGGGAACTACAGACCCTGGAGCAATGGATTGTGACGGAACGCTGTCGAGTCGTGACGCTGCTGGGGATTGGTGGCATCGGCAAAAGTACCCTAGCTGCCAAACTGGTGCAGCAGATTCAGACCAAGTTCGAGGTGGTGGTGTGGCGATCGCTGCAAAATGCCCCACCGTTTGCAGAGTGGTTAGAGACGGTGTTGCCAATGCTATTGCGAGCACAGGGAGAGGATATTGCTGTGTCGAGTAGCCTGGATAGGAAACTGCTGAAGCTGAGGTCGGGGTTGCGTCAAAAGCGCTGTTTGCTGATTCTGGACAACGTCGAGACGATCTTGAGTGCCGGACAATCGGCACAGTATCGAACGGGCTACGAAGGCTATGGTCAGCTGTTCAAAGAGCTTGGGGAAATCCCCCATCAAAGTTGCTTGCTGCTCACCAGTCGCGAAAAGCCAAGAGAGATTGTGCCGCTGGAAGGGGAACAGCAAGCAGTTAGAACATTTCTGCTGAAAGGACTAAACCCAGAAGCCGGACGAGAACTATTTCGCAGTAAAGGCAACTTTGCGGGAAGCAACTCAGAATGGGAAAGATTGGTCACCCATTACAGCGGCAACCCTCTAGCGCTGAAGATATTGGCAGCTACAACCCAGGACCTCTTTAGTGGCAACATTGCTGAAATATTGGACTACGTGCAGCAGGGGTTAGCGGTCTTTGACGACATTCGAGACTTGCTCCAGCACCAGTTCGATCGCCTATCGGATGTTGAGCAGGAGATCCTCTTTTGGTTAGCCGTTAACCGAGAACCCGTCTCGCTGTTCGAGTTGAATGAAGACCTTACAACTAAAGCGTCTAAGCGCAGATTGACGGATACAATGCAGTCGTTGTTGCGGCGATGTCTCATAGAGACCGCTCCGCGAACGCTGATTGAAAAAGAAGGTAGGCGGTTCTTTCTCCAGCCTGTGGTGTTGGAGTATGCTACCGATCAGTTGGTGCAGTGCATCTCTGGAGAAATTGCCAGCAAAATGCCAGAGCGCATCAGAACTCATGCCCTGCTCCAGGCTCAGGCAAAAGACTATGTCCGAGAGATGCAGAAGCGGTTGATTGTGGAACCGATTGCTGAACAGTTGCTGCTCCAGTTTGGCAATTCACAAGCCCTTGAACAGCAGTTGAAAACCCTGTTGAAGCAGCAACAGCAGCAAGCACCTCAGTCAAACTATATTGCTGGTAACCTGCTCAACTTGCTGGTGCATCTGCAAAGCAATTTGCGAGACTGTGATTTTTCGTATCTAGCCGTATGGCAAGCCGACTTACGGCAGGTCAACTTGGCAGGAGGCAATTTTCGCAACGCTGATTTGGCAACCTCTGTGTTTGCAGAGACCTTGAGTAGCGTTGTATCAGTCAGCTTTAACCCGGATGGCAGCTTGTTAGCAACCGGTGATGTGGATGGCAAGATTTGCCTGTGGCGCGTGAGCGATAATCAACAGGTTTTGGCATGGAAAGGACATACCGGATGGATCTGGTCCGTCAGCTTCAGTCCTGATGGAAAAACGCTAGCCAGTTGCAGCCATGATTCGTTGATTCGGTTGTGGGATGTGCAGAATATCAATTTTGAGCCGTCTCATCCTGCAAACCTAACTAAGGCTAGTGATTCCAACCATTTTCCAGAAGCCTGTCTCAAAACCCTACGAGGTCATTCCAGTCGGATTTGGACGATCGCATTTAGCCCTAATGGTCAACTGTTAGCCAGTGGCAGTGATGACCAGACGATTCGACTCTGGAATGCCCAGGACGGAACTTGCCTGACGGTTTTACAGGGTCATACGGGCGGGATCACCTCAGTTCGCTTTAGTCCTAATGGGCTAATGCTGGCGAGTGCCAGCGAAGACTCTTCGATTCGATTATGGGATGTTGATCGCAGAACCACCCTCAAAACTTTACAAGGACATACCAGTTGGGTTTGGGCAGTTGCCTTTGCTCCGCAACGCGATGCGAACAACCCGGATGGTCAAACCCTTGCCAGCGGTAGTGACGATCGAACCATTCGACTGTGGGAAGTAGCGACGGGCACTTGCCGTAAAACCTTGCAAGGGCATAGTGATTGGATCACCTCACTCAGCTTTAGTCCCAATGGTCAAATGCTTGCCAGTAGTAGTGAGGATGGCTCAGTGCGGTTGTGGAGCATGCAGGACGGAACTTGCTTCAAACTGTTGCAAGGTCACAGCAGTTGTGTTTGGGCAGTTGCATTCAATCCGGATGGTCAAACCCTGGCTAGTAGCAGTGCAGACCTTTCAGTTCGATTATGGAACGTCCAGGATGGCACCTGTCTCAAAACGTTTCAGGGACGAGCCAATGGGGTTCGTTCGGTCAGCTTCAGTCCGGATGGCTCCATATTAGCTAGTGGTAGTTATGATGCCCTCGTGCGGCTCTGGGATTGGCGACAAGAAACTTGCTCCAAGGCTTTGCCAGGACATACCAATTGGATTTGGGCAGTTGCATTTCATCCAAATGGTCAAATAGCGGCAAGTGCCAGTGAGGATCAAACCATTCGGCTATGGGATGTCAACGACGGCAACTGTTACCAAACATTGCAGGGACATACGAGTTGGGTTTGCTCAGTCAGTTTCAGCCCTGATGGACAATTGTTAGCGAGTGGCAGTCATGACGACTCTGTGCGGCTATGGGATGTGCGAGATGGCACCTGCCTCAGAATCCTACACGGTCATACGGGTTGGGTTTGGTCAGTCGCCTTAGATAGACACATCCTTGCAAGTGGCAGCAATGATCAAACTGTGCGGCTATGGGATGTGCGAGATGGCACCTGCCTCAGAATCCTACACGGTCATACGGGTTGGGTTTTGTCCGTTGCCTTCAGCCCGGATGGTCAGACTCTAGCGACTAGCAGCCTGGACTTCTCAGTTCGATTTTGGAATGTGCAAGACGGAACGTGCCTGGCAACGTTACAGGATCACACTGGTGGGGTTCGCTCCGTTGCCTTCAGCCCAAATGGTCGTATTTTAGCCAGTGGCAGTGACGATCAAACCATTCGGCTGTGGGATGTCAGCGCTGGCACCTGCCAGAAAGTGCTGCAAGGGCACACCAGTCGGATCTGCTCAGTTCAGTTTAGTCCGGTTGACGTGAGCCTGCCATCCGGGAAAGGTCCGATTTTGGTCAGTGGTAGTCAGGATGAAACCATTAAGCTGTGGAACCCGACAACAGGTAAGTGTCTCAAAACGCTGAAAGCCGATCGCCTGTATGAAGGCATGAATATTCGAGAGGCAACTGGCTTAACTGTAGCTCAAAAATCTACCCTGAAAGCATTAGGGGCAGTCGAACATTAAGGGGCTTTGTCGCAAAAAGAAGATGAGGGTACGAAAACCCTCTTTCTTATCCATATTTATACAGCGATACCGAATATTTGGTTAATGAAAGAGATCTGTCCTGTCACATCATCTCTATCGACATTTTGGCTCTGCCCTTTGCGAATCATCGCCATCGCTTCGTACCCCTTGAGAGTCCCTCGAGCCGTATTAAAGGAACCGAAGCCTAAACCCGGTTTGACCAAACGTTTGATGCGGCGATGGTCCTGCTCAATCAGGTTGTTTAGATACTTAACGGGACGGAGTTCGGTTTCTTCTGGCAGTGTCTTTTCCGTCTTGAGGTCATCCTAAGTGTCAGAATTGAGTACTCTATCTGCGAAAGAAGAGATCGCTGACCTATCGATTATTTCATTCTTATCCTTACGCGACCTTCATCATGTTTCTGAGTTCGCTCATCCGAGCTTTGATCTGGATCCTATACTCCGGTAAAGACACGAATTCTGCCATCGACTGACGCACGCGCAAAAATTGATTCAGCTCCTCGACCGCTTCGCAGAAATAACCCGCTGTCTTAACATTGCTGAAGCCCATTGTCGGGTAGTACCGCTGCTTCAGTTTCTGAAAGCTCAATTTTGACCGATTCTTCACTGCGAACTTTGTAAGGCGGATCGTAGAGACCGAGCAGTTCCAACAGCGGCGAGATCATAATCAGGTTAACCGTCCCTTCGCTGATGGCCCCATCTTCGGCATAGTAAAAGTAGCGATCACGGCACCGATCTAGACGCCTCTTTTCTGCCTCTGCCAGCTCAGGTAAATTCTCAGACCAGTCGGTAAAAAAGCGGGCATCATTGGCCGGACTCAGCTTCAGTATCTGATGCGCCTGGTCTAGGTTGTTCACTGCCGTGGTGATAGGCTGAATCATCAGAGCAGCTTTTCCCCAACCGTAAGACTGTGGCTTGATCATAGCGCGCTCTCGGTGAACTGATTTTGACTCTGGGTAGGCGATCGCTTTGGCTGTGTTTCTGGACTTGACCTTTCTCAAAGATTGCCAAAAGTTGAATCGGTATTCTCTGCTGAGACCTATATGCTGATTGGTGGTAGCTCGTGGGTAGGGAGCCAGGCTGACGATGGGGTATTTAGCGAGGCTGTTGGGTTTGGCAGCGATCGCGGCGCTGAGCGTTCCTGTCCTCCAAAAACCGGGATTTTCTCAAGAATTGGGTCTCACGCTGACGAGTCCATTACTGGCGCAAGCAGATAGTGATTCAGAACGTGGGGCTGAGAGCGCCCCCGCTGCCCAGAAAACCGGTTTCTTTGAAGAAACCGGTTTTTTTGCAACCGCTATCCCACAGCAGTCCGCCCAAGTCGACAGCCAGCAAGTCGAAGCAAATCGCCTTTTTGAGCAGGGCGTTGAACTATTAAACGCAAGCCGAATTAGTCAGTTTCAAGAAGCTATTCAGTTTTTAGAGCAAGCACTAGAAATTTACCGAGAAATTGATAGTCGTGCCAGAGAAGGAGAAACACTATCTGCTTTAGGTTTTGCATATATAGAAACTGGTCAGTACAGGCAAGCATTGGAAGCTTATGGACAAGCTCTGACCATCGCTCGAGAAATCGGCAATTCTAGTGAAAAGCTTAGTGTATTGATAAGCCTGGGCGATGCTTACATGGAGATTGGTCAATATGAGCAAGCTCTGGAAACTCACGAACAAGCTCTATCGATTATTGAGCAAGAAAGCGACAGATGGTCTAGACGCACTGAAAACCGCATATTAGCTTCTCTAGGCAATGTGCATATGGCGCTTGGTCAGCAACAACAAGCCTTGGAAGCCTATGAGCAAGCCCTAACTAATGCTCAAAAGATCAATAGTGATAGTGTCAATAGCTCCTTCGGACCAACAGCTTTGATAAGCCTGGGTGATGACTTGATGGAGTTTGAACAATATCCACAAGCGTTGCAGACGTATAAATTAGCTTTGACTAATGCTCAAGAAATTGATCGCCCTTCTACCGTAGGTAGCGCTCTACTTAGAGTAGGCAATGCGTATATGGCGCTTGATCAGCCACAGCAAGCACTAGCGGCCTATGAGCAAGCCATAACCACGGCCCGAGAGGCTGATAGTCCTTCTAGCGCAGTTGGGGCTCTAATAAGTTTAGGCAATGACTTCACAGATTTTGGGCAATTCCAGCAGGCGATACAAGCATATGAACAGGCTATAGCCATTTACATAGAAAGTATCGGCTCTTCTACTTATGACAACGGATGGCAGGAAGATGGTCGCACACTGGTCAGCATAGGCAATGGTTATATGGTAATTGGTCAGTATCAGAAAGCTGCTGAAGCCTTTAAACAGGCTGCTGCCATTGCACAGAAAATGGACAGTCCAAGTGGGCAAGGCGGCGCACTGAGTCCCTTAGGCGATGCCTACATGGCACTGGGCCAATATCAGCAAGCTTTAGAAGTTTTTGAGCAAGCTTTAGCCATTGCACGAGAAATTGATAGTTCTGTTGCAATAGGTAGCACACTGATGAGAATTGGTGATGCCTACGTTGCGCTTGACCAAAATAAACAGGCATTAGAAGTCCTCGATCAAGCTCTAGTCATTGCTCAAGAAATTGACAGCCCAGATGGGAAAGGTCTCACACTACTGAGTTTGGGTGATGCTTACATGGCGCTCGGCCAGTATCAGCAAGCACTGGAAGTCTATGAGCAAGCATTCGCCATTGCACGTACATTCATCGGTCCCGCTGGAGAAGGCCGAGTACTAATTCATCTGGGTCGTGCCCATATGGCACTTGGACAATATCAGCAAGCGTTAGACGTCTATGATCAAGCTCTAGCCATTGCGCAGGAAGCAGGTAACCCTAATTGGGAAGGCTCCTCGTTACTTGCTCTGGGCAATGCTTACATAGCGATCAGCCAATATCAGAAAGCATTAGAGGTTTATGAGCAGGCATTGGCGATTACGCAGGAAACGAATAATCTTGTTGGAAAAAGTGGCGCACTGATCAATATTGGTGACGCCTACATGCAACTGGGTCAATATCAGCAGGCTCTGGAAGTATTTGAACAGACTTTAGCGATCGCACAAGAAATTGATAGTTCTGTGAGAGAGGGCGGTGCCCTGATTAAAGTGGGCCAAGCCCATATGGCACTGGGCCAGTATCAGCAAGCACTAGAGGTCTATGAACAAGCGTTAGCCATTGCACAAGAGATTGAAAGCTCGGTCAAAGAGAGCAGTACGCTGAGTGCCCTAGGACGCGTTTACGAAAATCTAGATCAGCCACAACATACATTGGCACTGTCTCAGCAAGCATTAGCGATTGCGCAGGAAGCGGATAATCCCGTCGGGGAAGGTGGCGCATTTACTAGTTTAGGCCAAGCTTATATGGCACTTGGTCAGTACCAGCAAGCGTTGGAAGTTTATGAGAAAGCTCTGACGATTGCGCGTGAAATTGGCAGCCCTACTGAAGAAGGTAGCACACTAACTCGCCTGGGTAACGTTTACGTGGCGCTTGGCCAGTATCAAGAAGCATTGGAAGCTTATGGGCAAGCTTTGAGGATTACGCGTGAAATTGGCAGTCCTGTTGAAGAGAGTAATGTGTTGGTAGCTCTAGGAGAGCTCTTTGACAAACAGGGACAATCAGAACTAGCAATCATCTTCCTCAAAGCCAGCGTGGATGTGCGGGAAGCCATTCGTGGTGACATTCGCGGCCTGGATCCCGACCTCCAGCAGTCCTTTACCGACACCGTCGCTGCCGACTATCGCTTCCTGGCTGACCTGCTGCTGAAACAAGATCGCATCCTCGAAGCCCAGCGCGTTCTCGATCTGCTGAAAGTTCAAGAGCTGGACGAATACCTGCGCGACGTGCGCGGCAATAGCAATACTCAAACCGGCGTAGACTATCTGCGCCCCGAAGCCGCTATCCTCGCTCGCTATGAAGCAAGACAGCAATCCGCGATCGCTCTAGGCCAAGAACTTGAAACGCTCAAAGATATTGCTGAAGACCAGCGCAGCGAGGCTCAAAATCAGCGAATTGCTCAGCTCACTGACCTACTAGATGAAATCAACAGCAGCTTTGGCGAGTTCAGCCGCAGCCCTGAAATTCGCGCCCTGCTTGAGCAGCTCAGCTACGAAGCCAGAGAAGCCAGCGTCAATCTCGACCAGCTCAGTCGTCAGCGGGACGAACTGCAACAGCTCAATGCCGCCATCTTCTATCCGCTGATTCTAGAAGACCGCTTAGAGCTAGTGATCACCACGCCCGACTCACCCCCGCTGCGACGCACCGTCCCCGTCACCAAAGCCGAACTCAACGAGGCCATTCTCACTTTTCGCCAAGCTTTGACCCAGCCCGGTTCAGACATTGAAGCTCCAGCCCAGCAGCTCTACGACTGGCTGATTCGGCCTCTAGAAGACGACTTAGTTGAGGCCGGAGTCGAAACCATCATCTACGCTCCGGATGGTCAGCTCCGCTACATTCCCCTGGCCGCGCTGCATGATGGCAATCAGTGGCTGACTCAGCGCTACCAGGTGAACAACATCACCGCCGCCTCCCTGACTGACCTGACCAAAGCTGACGCCGCCCAGCCCCGCATTCTCGCCGCCGCCTACACCGATGAAACCCTGGTACACACCCCAGAGGTCAACGGTACGTCCTACACCTTTACAGGACTCCCCGGTGCCGGCTTAGAAGTAGAAACGCTGCCGGCTGAGAAAACGTTTCTCAATCAGGCGTTTAGCCTATCAGCCGTGCGGCCCATAATGGATGAGTACACCGTGCTGCATCTAGCTACTCATGCCGCTTTTGTCCCCGGTGTGCCAGAGGATTCGTTCATTCTCTTTGGCAACGGCGACACGCCTACGCTGCGAGATATCGAAGGTTGGACGCTCAACGGAGTTGATCTAGTGGTGCTGAGTGCCTGTGAAACCGGAGTAGGTGGACTGGGCAATGGCGAAGAGATTTTGGGCCTAGGCTACACGTTTCAGCTTCAGGGCGCTAGAGCCGTGCTATCGTCCCTGTGGCAGGTAAGCGACCAAGGGACTCAGGTTCTGATGACTGCTTTCTATGACGCTCTCGGTCAAGGCATGAGCAAAGCTGAGGCATTGCAACAGGCCCAAATGGCGCTGATTACAGGTGATTTCTCAGCGACAGGTGCAGCGCGAGCAGGTATCGGCATTGTCAATCGGCAAACCGGAGAAGCGTTTACCGCCGAAACCCTGGATCATCCCTACTACTGGGCACCATTTATTTTGATTGGTAACGGCCTGTAGGCGATCGCCTATCTTCGTATTGCATCCAGTACCCTGTTAGATACAGATGGGTTTTCACAGTTTAACCATGAGGCCAACTGACCTGAAACAATGGATTGTCTCAGACCCACACATAATGATGGGTAAGCCTGTTGTTAAAGGAACTCGTATAACCGTTGAAACGTTGTTAGAGAAGCTAGCAGCAGGTGAGCAGCCAGAACAAATTTTGTCAGCTCATCGTTGCCTCAAATAGCTATTCAAGCAGCTTTAGCGTTCGCAGTAGAAGCACTGCGAGCCGATGTCATTTATCCCACCGCTGAGTTCGCTCCATGAAACTCGTCGCCGATGAAAATATTGATGCGCAGATTAGCGTCCCCATTCTTTATCTGTCATCGCGAACCAATCAGTATCCCTATTCTTGCCCCGAATGATCATGTGTTGACGAAAGCGGCCTTCATAAAGAAATCCCATTCTTGCGGCTGTTGTCCGACTGGCGTGATTGAGGACATCGCATTTCTGTTCAGCTCTACGATATGAGTGATTATCAAGGAGATATTGAAGTAATAGAAACTGTGACTCTGTGTTGACTTTACTTTTGTGAACAGTCGGACTAAACCAAACATGACCAATTTCTGCTCGTCCATGATCTGGAACAATCGTCAACAAACCGACAATGCCTACCTGAGTGTTGCTTAAGTTTTCAAAGACCGTCCAGACTAATGGATCTGACTTCCCAATCATCTTTCTATTCATCCATTCCTGCATGGCAGAGGAACTTTTAAACGGACCATAGAATAAATATCTCCACACCGCTTCCTTTTCAGGCTTACCATGCGAACATGAATAGAGTTCACCGACATCTCTTTCTGGGATTAGGGGCTTTAACGTAACAAATTTGCCATTAAGTTGGATATGTTCAGGAGATTGCCAACTTTGTTTCTGCATAATCTTTTATCCTTCATGTCAAAAGCAGGATGAGACATGAAGAGGAAATCGGTCTCCTAATCTACCACTCCTGAGTTTTTGCGACAGAACCGCTGAGCCAGCCCTCCACGATATCTTCTGATAGCCAGAAAGTCAGACTGCCACGCTGCTTGAGACCAGCGTTATACTCAGACCAGTTACGGGTGCGGTAGCTCATGGACCCTCGGTTTTGGGTGATACTTAAGCCTTAGTCCATCTCCGGTCCGTAACCTTTTCATGCAACAACGCCGTGGCAAACTAACAAATTCTGAAAATTTTTTCAGTTTGGATTCAGAGAGTGACGCAATCCGCTTGCAATGTTAGAAACTGTCAACCCGCGTTATGGCATTAGAACTATGCAACCTCCTCCCCCTCTTCCAAAAATTGTGGTTGTTGGCGCTGGCTTTGGCGGTATGCAAACGGCTCAATCTCTTGCAAATGGCCAGGCTGATGTATTGCTAGTTGATCGCAACAACTACAACACATTCGTACCGTTACTCTATCAAGTAGCTGCAGCTCAGATTGAACCTGAAAGCATTGCCTATCCTACACGAACGGTACTCCGCAACGCATCACGTACCCATTTTCTAATGGCAGACGTTCAGCAGATTGACTTTGAACGCCAGGTTATCAAAACTGAGGAGACTACAATTACTTATGATTATTTGGTTCTAGCTACTGGCAGTCAGACTCAGTTCATGAATTTGCCGGGTGTTGCAGACTATGCTTTTCCCTTGCGAACATTAGAGCAGGCTGTTGTACTCCGGAATCACATCTTAAACCAGTTTGAGCAGGCTACCCGAGAGCCAGATCCAAAACGACGACAGCAGCTACTGACCTTCGTAATTGTGGGAGGTGGTCCAACGGGGGTCGAGATGGCTGGTACGCTAGTTGAATTGCAAAGGGCAGTTAAGCACGATTATCCTAACCTGAACTGGCAGGAGATGGAGATTGTGCTAGTGCAGTCCGGCGACAACTTGTTGGCCAATCTGCCAGAGCGTCTCGGACGCTACACTACCCGAAAGCTGCGTCAGCTTGGAGTAAAAGTGCATTTTCGTACGCGGGTGAGTCAGGTCACATCGCAAGAGGTAGGGTTCACAGACGGCTCCACGCTGCTAACCGAAACAGTTATCTGGGCGGCGGGACTCGAAGCGCAAATGCCCGCAGCGACAACTACGCCTCAGACTACTCGCAAGCAAAAGTTGAAGGTGAGACCAACGCTACAACTCAGTGATTATGACAATGTGTATGCTATTGGCGATTTGGCCCATGTAGAACATCAGGGCAAGCCGCTGACCGGGGTTGCTCCCGAAGCCTTACAGCAAGGTGTTGCCGTAGCGCGAAACATTCACCGGCAGCTACAGGGGAGATTGCCCAAACCGTTTAACTATTTTAATAAGGGACGCTTGGCAATTATTGGCGGCTATGCAGGAGTAGGAAAAATTGGCCCTTTCTTGTTAACCGGATTTTTGCCCTGGCTGATGTGGCTGAGCGTTCATCTGATATATCTGCCAGGTCTACGCAATCGATTGACGGTATTACTCAACTGGTTACACGGCTATGTTCGCGGCGATCGTGCCATTCGTTTAATCTTATCGCCTTGGACTGTGCCTTCCCGCTCTGGGCCTACCCAGCCCACACGAGCTTTAATCTTTTCTCAATCCACCCGCCAGATGTAGCACGAAAGATAGTTCCGTAGGGCTTTTAACGCTGGCTGCTGAACTTTTCTCGCCGACAACTTATCTGAAGAAACTTATCTGAAGAATTTATCTCGTTACCATTAAAACTGAGGAAAACTCCCATGATTATTCAGAAATACGTTCCGCTTTTGGCTCGTACAGCGATCGCCGTCGTTTTTCTCCATAGCGGCGCTGGCAAACTGATGGATTTTTCTGGCACCCATCAGCAAATTGCTGGAGCAGGTCTGCCTTTGGCACTGTTGGTGACTGTATCGACCATCGCTTTTCTCTTTTTAGGCAGCCTTTCACTGATTATGGGCTACAAAGCTCGCCTTGGCGCTGGCTTGTTGATTGTGTTCCTGGCACCAGCCACTTTGGTCTTTCACAATCCGCTGGTAGATCCGACTCAGATGATCCAATTTCTGAAAAATTTAGCCATCATCGGTGGTCTGCTGATGGTAATTGCCTATGGAGCCGGCCCTATAAGCCTGGATCGTCGCGTGAGCGCTGCTTCGCAGTCCTATTCTAAGGAATCGGTTTAATGAAACAGACTTTTGACTGGTTTATCTCCTTTCGGAATATTCGGACTCGTCTTCTGGCATGGTACTTTCTGCTAGCCGTTTCCACTACGGGCGTAGCCATCTGGGTGACCCGACAAATCTACTGCGATCGCCTATACCAGCAAGCTGAATCTGCTTTAGTCGAGGAAGTGTCACGGTTCCAGCGCTCTGCAGAGCCCTTAATTGTCCGGCGTCCTACTGAGCAAGCAGTTACTGACCTTTTTGATCAGGTTTTAGCCGATCATGTCCCGGCTGAGAATGAATGGATTATCACCTTTGTTGACGGCCAGTTTTATCGCTCTAGCCGTCCCCTGCCAGCGTGGCTAAGACAGAAGCCGGAACTAATGACCGATTGGGCTTCTCTAGAAACTCAGCAGCGCCAGCGCCTGGTAGATAGTCCCCAAAATATTGCCTATGCGGTAGCCGATCCTTTAATCGTTGGCAACAAAGCTGTGGGCGTGTTTGTGGCGCTTGCCGATAGAACTGTGGCCTACCAGTCTGGAACCAGCGCGATCCGGTTGGTGCTTAAGGTCTCCGTGGCAGTATTGAGCGGCTTTTTCATCATTGCTTGGATTACAGCGGGACAGTTGCTCAAACCGCTGCGGTTGATGAATCAAACGGCCCGACAAATTACTGAATCTGACATGGGCCAGCGCATACCCGTTCAGGGAACCGATGAAATCACGGCGATGACAGTGACGTTCAATGACATGCTGGATCGGCTACAGGCCGCTTTTGACGGTCAGCAGGAGTTTCTCAAAGATGTCAGTCATGAGCTGCGCACACCCATTACCGTAATTCAGGGGCAGCTAGAGATGCTGGCCTACCGCCCCGAGAAACAGCCCGAAACTATTGCCCTGATTACTAATGAACTTCAGCAGATGAACCGCCTGGTCAACGACCTGCTGCTGCTGACTAAAGCTGAACGGCCTGATTTTCTGATTCTCCAGCCTGAAGATTTAGACTGGCTGACTGAGGAGCTATACCTCAAAGCGCGATCGCTGACGCCAGAGCGCGACTGGCGATTGGAAGCAAAAGGGCTATATCCAGCCACACTAGATCGTCAACGATTTTCTCAAGCGGTGATGAATCTGGTACAAAACGCCGTGCGTCATACTCAAGCCGGAGAGACCATTGCCCTAGGTTCTGCGGTTGATGGCAATCAGCTGCGATTTTGGGTGCGAGATACGGGCGAGGGCATTGCGGTAGCTGACCAAGTTCGCATATTCGAGCGCTTTACCCGAGCAACCACTAATAACCAACAGTTTGAAGGTGCAGGACTGGGGCTATCGATTGTTAACGCCATTGTTCAAGCCCATGGCGGACGGGTAGAGCTTTCTAGCCAGACTGGGCAGGGAGCTACCTTCACGTTGGTGATGCCTTTGGAAACATCGGTAAAGCAAGCAGAAACAACAGGTTATGAATCGAATTCTCATCGCCGAGGACAATCCTCATATCGTCGATTTTCTGCGAGCGGGTCTCAAGGCTCACGGGTTCACTACTCTAGTCGCTGAAAATGGTTACCAAGCCTCCCAACTAGCTAGTAGCGGAGACTTTGATTTAATGATCTTAGATTTGGGATTGCCGGACAAAGATGGCCTAGCGGTGCTAAGAGAACTCCGAGGTCAGGGTGACTGCTTACCCGTAATTGTCTTGACGGCTCGAGAAGGCGTTGACGACACGGTAACAGCCTTAGGCGGAGGGGCCAACGACTATGTCACTAAGCCCTTTCGCTTTGAGGAACTGCTTGCGCGCATCCGGGTTCAGTTGCGCGATCGCTACACCCATGCCCAACCGCAATCCGAAACCCGTCTCAAAGTTGGTGATTTAACGCTTGATCTGCTCACACGTCAGGTTTGGGTTGACAGCCAGGCTGTTGATCTCTCAGCCCGCGAATTTACCCTAGCTGAGGTTTTTCTGAGACACCCTATGCAGGTAATGAGTAAAGAGCAGTTGCTTAACCGAGTCTGGGGCTATGACTACGATCCTGGCTCCAACATTATCGAAGTCTACGTCAAGCACCTGCGCCGAAAGCTGGGCAAAGGTTACATTGAAACTGTCAGAGGGATGGGCTATCGCTTTCGCAGCCAGCCCTAAGCGCTGCTATCGATAACTGACACCGCCTCTGCCAGCTTCCCCTCAAGCCCTTCAAACTATGAGGATTAATCAATGAGTAACTTAGGTGCAATTAATATAAAACGTTCTAACGCATACCCTCCTGCTGCACTACGGGCTTCCATACCGTCAATCACGGCCATCGCCAGGTCATATTCGTTGTCCAACATCTGACCGGCAATTTCGTGACTGAGCTGTCGCCACTGCGTCTCAATCGGATTCATCTCCGAGCAATAAGCCGGTAGAAAGAAAATGAACAACCCCTGTTCCTGCCACCGAGCCCCCTGTTGCTGTACCAAGCGACTGGTATGAAGTAATTCATTATCCTGTTCTCAAGAATTCGCTCTTCTTCACCAGCAGTCTCTTTGTCAAGAAAGCTCAGCGCGTTGAAGCCTCAGCGTCAGTGATGGCTTTAACCCTGATGATCTACACTCTAGCTGAGCGTAAGCTGCACCAGGGACTCAACGCTCAACAGCAGCGCGTGCGCGGCCAGAAGCGACAGCCCACGGCTAGGCTTACTTTTAGATGGATTATGCAGAGGCTTCAGGGCATTTATCTGGTGCAAATTTACTGAGCCAGATACATTAGTAATCTTACCGATGAGCGCTGTCAAATTATTCGTTTTTTCGGTCCGCTCGCTGAGAGCTGCTAGGCGTCTTCTTAACTATTTAGTAACCTGCAGAATGTTGGTCAAATAGAGCCTCTGTTATTATTCTTTCTCGTTAAGAGCGTATTTGCTGACTTTTTTTTCAGATTCTATTCAGCATGATTTCTCAATTCGTTGCAATGCTAGAAATCATAAAGTATCAGAGCAAATTCCTTAAATAACTAAAAACATGTCGCACTTTGTAACTTCGTTCGTAACTACTCTAATCGCTCTTTCTACAGCATCTATCTCTGCAGCTTTTGCTCTTTCTGACTACGCTGAAATTGGTCACCAAAATTTAGAGCACTCCAGCGCTCCTAGACAGCTAACTACTGATACAAACAGTTTCAGTAAAGGTTGGTCAGACTCAGGTGAGCCTTGGTACGAAAAGTTAGAACTACTTAATCAACATGAGGATATAGATAGTGCTCGCCAAGACCGGACCGATGAAACTCTCAATCAGCTAGTTGACCAGCCAGATCAGGCAGCGCACTCTGAGCTCTTCTACGATGAAGATCGTATCAACCTGCGTAAACTGCGCCGCGAAAACTTAAACAAGTAAGGAAAATTCGGCGTTGCTGATTTCTGGGATGAAGCAGATTTTCAAGAGTCTAGCGTTGCTGGGTTCTGCAAATCTGTTCATCCCTCATTTCAGCAACGCCCTATCGACCACTGATGCTTGATTTCAGCTTTGCCAAAGGTAACATAAACCAGAACGTGGTGCCGTGATTAGGTTCACTTTCGACTCCAATTTGGCCACCATGCGCTTCGATGATTTGTCGACAGATGTAGAGGCCCAAGCCTAAGTGCAAGGGCTGTCGGTGGTTGATACCGCGACTGTAGCGATCGAAGATGCGATGATTGAGAGAAATCGAGGTGATGTCTTTGGCGTCTGGGTTGCATTGAGCGTGATATCCAGTCCGGGGCGGTTGTACTGTAAGGCATTGGTGATGAGGTTGTCGTAGACGCGCCGAATCTGTAATGGATCAACCATTGCGAGGGGCAGGTCAGTCGCAATAAGGACTTGAGTGGTGCCGTGCATCTGATTTAATATGGGTTGCAAATCGAGGATAGTGCTATCCACCAACTGCCGCAGGGCGATCGCCTCTCGATGCAGTGCGATGCCGCCCATGTCTTGGCTATGGGCTTCCAGCAACGAATTGATCAGCTTGAGTTGTCGTTCTTGACCTGCAATCATTTGGTCAACGACAGCCTGATCCATCCAGACTTTGCCCTCGTGGGCAGACAAGGTTTTGAGCAGCATCAAAGTGCCCGTAACGGGATTTCGCAGATCGTGAGAGACCGCATGGAGAAAAAGTTGCAAATGTTGGCGCAGGTCAAACTCGCGGATGAGGAGGCGTTCGTAGAGAAAGATACCGAAGTCAGCTACACCAAACATACAGGCCATGACGACGGTGAAGAGGACAAAAACGGGCAGCTGCATACCCTCCGGCAGTCCCAGAAAGTCAAAGCGGAACAGCAAAAACGAGATGCTGATCAGCCCCATCAGGCTGGCCTGAGAAATCAAGTGCCAGGACCAATGCACGGGGATGAGGACCGCTTGCAGTAGAAAGAAAATCGTCCAGCCCCCCAGATCGAGCATGGTATCGCCCACGACCATATGCTGGAGCTGAGGCACTATCAGCACAGCTCAGCTCCTGAATACCCCCAGAAAACCCAGCGAGTAAAGGCAGGCGATCGCACGCGATGCAGCAGCAACAGGTTAAGCGACAGTCCCAAAAACTGCGAGACGACCAAACATATCAAAAAGACAGGGCCGTATTCCGCTAGCATTGGGTCGTGAGAGACCTGTGTGGATGCAGCACAAGGCCAACTGTAAGATCTGATTATTGAGCAGCGAAACTCTTTTAATGAGGAGGGAGTGTGAGTAAGATTAACCTCAAGCTTTTTGTTGACAAGCAATTCACAAGCCCTTACGCCATGTCGGCCTTTGTGACACTTCTTGAAAAGGGCATTCCATTTGATACTGAAAAGATTGATCTTGATGCCAACCAAAACCTAACTTCGCCTTACTGCGACCATTCACTGACGGCAAGAGTTCCTACTCTTAATCATGATGGTTTTTTCCTTTCAGAATCAACTGCGGTTATTGAATACCTCGAAGAGGAATTTCCTGAGCCTAACTATCGATCTGTATTTCCCCAAAATAGAGCCGATCGTGCTAGAGCAAGACAGATTCAGGCGTGGCTCCGTAGCGATTTAATGCCTATCCGAGAGGAACGAACGACTGAGGTAATTTTCTTCAAGCCAACGTCTGCCCCTTTTTCTAAGTCTGGTCGTAAAGCAGTGGCAAAGTTAATTCGCGTGGCTGATAGCTTGCTGAATAGCAAAAACCTAAACCTGTTTGATGATTGGTGCATTGCAGATACCGACTTAGCGCTGATGCTAAATCGTCTGGTTCTCAATGGTGATGAACTTCCAGAGAAACTCAAGAACTATGCAGATTTTCAGTGGCAACGTCCCTCTGTCCAACAGTGGGTGCAACAGGAGCGAAAATAAATCAGGTAGCGGTCTAACAATCCGCTTGCACGCCGACCGTATCAGTCTCTCCATTGAGTCCGAGAGGTTGTTGGCGGCGGGTGAAGCGGGTCGTTGTGCCGCTTAGTTCTCGTCTTAGACGGTACTTAATAGCTACTTGAGAGAAGCACTTGTACTAAAATCCAAAATGTTCCTGCTTGAGTTGAGGAATGAATGCAAAGAAGCTGAACAAAGAGGATTGGTTAACTAAAGCCGCTATTAAAGAGCGCGGTTGGACTGATGGTGCAATTAAGAGGTTTTTAGGGCCGCCTGAAGAAACTCGGAAAAATCCCCATCATCTTTCAGGCCCTCCAATGCAGTTGTGGCGTGTGATAACAGTTAATGAGGTAGAGGAAAATCCAGAATTTATAGCATGGAAGACTAAGCACGATCATCGCCGCGAAGACTTTAGCAAGCGTGCCATAAAACAGCATCAACAAAGGCGATCATTGCTGATAGAGTGGGTTGATTCACTGGCAGTTGAAGTCCCGAAATATTCAGAAACTCAGCTTTTTAGATTTTCAATTGATAACTATAATGATCTCTGGTCAAATCGGGAAGAATATGAAAAGCTAATACATCAAGATTTTAGAGAACTTGATCCTGAGTTCTTGCACAGAATTACTATTAATGTATTGCTTCATGCGCTTTCCAATTATGAGTATCATCTAGCTCAAGTAGAAGGGCTTACGGGAGCATCAGAAGCCAGAAATAAATTAAAAAGAAAAGTTCTTACATCAATCCATGAAGCTTATCCAGATGTAACTTATCAGGGACTTTGGGATTGGATAGATTCAACGCTTGCTGAGTCAGATAATGAAACAAAGCACTCTCAAATCGTTACTGCTATCACAAATTTATCTAAACAACTTGCTCGTCTTGTTGCGAATGATCCCCAAGGGCTTGAAGATTTAGAATGGCGAGATATGGAAAGAATGCTTGCGGCAGTCTTTCAAGGTTTAGGTTTTGATGTAACTCTCACGCCTTCAAGTAAAGATGGTGGTAAAGATTTAGTCTTAGAATGCATTGTTCAAGGTGATAAGCAGAGCTATGTTGTAGAAATTAAGCACTGGCGTTCAGGGCAGCGTGTCGGCAAGCGATATATTAGCGATTTTGTTAGTGTTGTTGCGCGTGAAAATCGAGATGGGGGACTATATTTAGCAACTTATGGATACAGCGGTGATGCTCTTGAAGCTTTAACAGAAGTTGATCGGCAATCAATAAAGTTAGGAGTAGACAAAAAGATAATTTCTCTGTGCCGAACATACATAAAAGCGGAATCTGGGATTTGGTTAGCTCCGTCAGTACTTTCTGATTTACTATTCCAGGATGTACTGTGAAAACCGCAACACAACAACCCCAACGCAGCGGACGGGCGAGAGACGCTGGTGCTGAGTACGAGGTGACCTGCCTCCTGGTCGGGAACGTTAATCCTATTTGAAAGTTGCTGGAGCCGTCGCCAATCAGCTTTTATGCTAACCTCTACATGATTCTTAATTAAACACGAGTTTCTCCCGTCAGCATCGGCGGTAGCAAAAATGTTATATCCATCTACACTATCGGCTGAGCCCTGCGTAACGACCTTCGATGAGTTTGTGCAGTTGGCGGATTATTCTCTGATGGACACCTTAAATGCCGACCCTGATGCCACGATCGATGGTGATGATCACCGTCCCCGGCAGGTTTTTTCGGGTCATTTCGTCCCTGTGACCCCTACCCCGCTTCCAGAACCAGAATATGTCGCCCATAGCAGCACTTTCTTTAAGGAACTTGGGTTGAGCGATGAGCTGGCATTTAATCAACAATTTCGCCAGGTATTTTCGGGTGATCTCTCTGCTGCGCCTGAGCCAATGCGAAAGGTTGGCTGGGCAACGGGGTATGCCTTGTCGATTTATGGCACCGAGTATATCCAAAATTGTCCATTTGGTACGGGGAATGGTTATGGCGATGGTCGGGCAATATCTGTGTTTGAAGGAATCATTAATGGCCAGCGCTGGGAAATGCAATTGAAAGGGGGTGGTCCCACACCTTATTGCCGGGGTGCCGACGGGCGCGCAGTACTGCGTTCAAGTGTGCGTGAGTTTCTAGCGCAAGACTATATGCACGCTTTAGGGGTGCCCACATCACGATCTTTGACCCTGTATGTGTCTAAATCTGAGACTGTGACCCGGCCTTGGTATTCTCAAGACTCCTGCTCGCTTGACCCGGATGTTTTGGTAGACGATCCTGTAGCCATTTCAACCCGCGTTGCTCCCTCCTTTTTGCGCGTGGGTCAGCTAGAGTTATTTGCTCGCCGCGCTGGCAGCAACGCTCATCCAAGAGCATCAGAAGAGTTGCGCATGATTGTGTCCCATTTAATTGAGCGAGAATACAAAAGCGACATTAATTCAACCCTTGGTTTTGCAGATCAATTAGTTGAGTTGGCCAAGCACTTTCGCCAGCGTCTTACTTCACTGGTGGCCAGCTGGCTACGGGTTGGTTACTGCCAGGGTAATTTCAACAGTGACAACTGCGCCGCTGGTGGCTTTACCCTCGACTATGGCCCTTTTGGATTTTGTGAAATTTTTGACCCTTGGTTTCAACCTTGGACTGGCGGCGGCGAACACTTTGCATTTTTCAATCAGCCCATCGCAGCAGAAGCGAATTATTATATGTTTTGGAAAGCTGTGAGGCCACTACTGGCAGAAGATACTGACGCTTTAGAACAGTTCGATCAAGTAGGCCGTGGCTTTACAGAAGCCATGCAACAACAACTCCAAAAAATGTGGGCGACCAAACTTGGCTTGACTGAATTTAACCCAGAGCTATTCAAGAAATTGATGCAGTTAATGACCCACTCAGATGTGGATTACACCATTTTCTTCCGCGAGCTATCCCACATACCAGAGGATGTCTCAGCCTTGACAAAGAGCTTCTATGGTAAAACGTCACAACAGTTCGAGGAGCAATGGCAATCTTGGCTAAAAAGCTGGCGCGGCCTCATTAACGACGGCACTTTGGCTGAGATATCAACCAAGATGAAACAGACTAACCCGAAATACACCTGGCGAGAGTGGTTGATTGTCCCGGCCTATCAACAAGCCATACAGGGTAACTACACGTTAGTTAACGAACTGCAAGCAGTCCTGAGCCATCCCTATGATGAGCAATCACAAAACGTAGAAGATAAATACTATCGTCTAAGACCTAGCGCATTTTCTGACGTTGGGGGAGTGTCGCACTATAGCTGTTCATCTTGATGACGACGCGGCGATCGCTGCGGGCCAGTCTTTGAGCATCGCTGACCTGATTCAGCAACGCTAAATGGCTCGACAATAGCGTGACTTTGCCATAGCCGATGATATTCGCGATTGGCTGCAGCGGTGGGGATTGCGGTGGTTGACCAACCGGATGGCACAGTCCGCTGGCATCGACAGTGAAGCAGCGCGATTTGGAATAAATTCAAGTTCGAGCTTTACATTCGCCCATTTATATGCATAATGCATACATATTTAGAATCAAGCATCGACTCACAAACTTGCTCTATGGATGACGAAAGAACAGTAAATCTTTTGGGGGCACTAGCAATCAGTATTGTGGATGCGCTGAATTCAGTTGTTGAAGTCAACGCCGGGCACGGTGGAGAAACCCCTGCTGCCCTTGTAACTTTAGGCGCTGATCCAGGTCTCTCGATCAACGCCCTACGCCAGATTCTTAATCTCTCTCATCCAGGAACCGTTCGGCTGATTGATCGGCTGGAATCTCAAGGTCTTGTTGAACGCAGACCTGGGACAGATGGTCGCACACTCGCTCTATTTCTGACAGAAGCGGGACATGAGCGCCGGCAAGCCATTCTGAGCGAGCGCCGACGTCAGTTGCGACTTGCCATGAGCGTATTGACACAGAGCGATCGCAAACAGCTCACAAAGCTGCTGGAAAAGATGCTCGCAGCAATGACGACTAGTGAGTTACGCAGTTTCATGATTTGTCGGCTTTGTGAGGAGGAAGTGTGTCCAACTGATCACTGCCCTGTCGAACAGAAATATCGCCAATTGCTGGAACCATGAATAAAATTATTATTGCGCTGAGTTATGCCTTTTGCTGGGGAGTAGGGGTAACGCTTACCAAAATCGCCCTTTCAGAGATTACAGCCACAACACTACTGATAATTCAACTCCTCTCCAGTGTTCTATTCCTTGCTACAGTTCATTACCTGAAGGAGCGTCGACTTCCATTCTCCTGGCAACGACTCAAACAGGGTTTCGCTGGGATCTTCGAACCAGCTTTAGCTTATATGTTTGGGATCTTTGGTGTAAAGATGACGACAGTAAGCAACGCCACCTTAATTGCTTCCACTGAAGTTATTCTGACCATTCTATTTGCTGCCGCTTTCTTAGGGGAGAAACTGACGCGAGCAAAATTCCTGCTAGCTGGGATTAGTTTTGTGGGAGTGTCTCTGTTGATGTTGAAAGATGCTCAGGGTGCGAATCATTCTTCTCTTATTGGCGATTCACTCGTTCTTCTCGGCACTCTGTTCGCGGTATTTTATGTTCTTTTTAGCAAAAAGCAGATTGTAACAGCGAACCCTTTACAATTAACTACATCACAGCAAACCGTTGGATTGATTACAACTGTACTGTGCTTTAGTGTTCTGTCAGTCCTCAGTCCAAGTTACGAAGTGAACGCAGCAAACATTTCGCTGCGATTTTGGTTGTTGGCAGTAGGTTCAGGAATTATGCAATATGCATTGGCGTTTTTGCTCTATCTTGTTGCATTGCAAAAACTACCCGTTAGTCAAGCTGCGTTTTATCTTGCTTTGATTCCTGTTTTTGGTGTAGCTAGTGCAGTTGCAATCATTGGGGAGCAGCCTAGCCTAACCCAATGGATCGGGGGTTTACTAGTCGTGGCAACTTCTTACTACGCCAACAGGTTAGAATCCGCCCAGGCGTAATGGGATGCTCGGATGAGTTGCAGCGATGGTCAAAGACCGACTGCGGCCATCGCCGCATAACAAGTTGATGACACGACTTGGCAAGTTACGAGCAGAGAAAAAAGCTGTTATGGCGATCGGCAATTCAAGCAGGCATCATCACCTCCAGAATTTGCTCAGTTGAGCGTCCCTGCTGAAGTAACCCTTGGGTCATCTCTAGCAGTTGATGCAGAGCTTCGCGTCCCAGAGTGTAAAGTCGCTGCCCTATCGTTTGCTGTTGGGGTTTTGCAAACTGCAACCGTTCTGATTTTTGCCCAGAACAAGTCGCCGTCTGCAAAATCGACTGCGCTACGCAACTTAAGCAGAAGTGGCGCTTGACCGCTTCCTCGTTACGTAGCTGAGCCGATTCAAAGCCGACCAACTGTTTGGCAAACTCATGAAAGGTCTCGACAGGCCAGCGATAACTCCAGGTGGCAAAGCTGCGAGCACTGTCCCAATGCAAGGCATCGGTCAACAAAAACCGAGGGGCGTCACTGAGCTCAGCGCTTTCGTGAACAATGACTAAGCGTTTGCGGCCATACTTCTTCAGTCGCACTACCTTGGTGAAGGCCCAAATCTGTCGCTGC